>NZ_CALXNG010000003.1:0-125655 GCF_944389695.1 Candidatus Parakkermansia intestinigallinarum | reverse complement strand
CTGCGGCTGTCTTCATGTGGTCAAAGGGCGGCAAGGCCGGGCTCTTCCGCATCGGCGGGAGAGCTGTTGCTCGCCGCGGTTCATTGTACAGGGGGGCGGCCCGTATGACAAGCCTGAAGTGGGCTTGCGATGGCGGGTTCACGCGCTTTCATTCGATTCAGCCCTCAGAGAAGCGAGTGCAGGCGCGTTGGGCGAAGACGCTTCGGCGTTGTAGCGTGACAGTCGTCCGTTAATCGTCCGTCTTGCGCCGATGATGAGGAGGTGCCGTATGCTTCTGCCGGTATGAACTGAGCGGGTTGGCAATATCGCAATATGTGGTATAAAATCGAGAAAATCAGTCAAAGTTATGAAATAGAATGACTGAATTTATTGATTTTATACTTGATTTTATTGAAGGCGTTTTGTAAACTACAGGAAAAGTAGTCATGCTTCATTTCGAAAGAATCCGGCGTGTTTTTGCCAAGTATAACAACCTCATGAGGAGCCGTGATTTGATAGGCGAAGGTGTGGATCATTACACTCTCCGGCGTTTTTTGGATGCCGGTTACGTTCATCGGGTTGAGCGAGGGGTATACCTTTGGGCTGAGCAGGAGCCGGGCAATGAGCTTTACCTTATCCCTTATCTCTTTCCGGAATGTCTGATCTGTATGGACAGTGCACTGTTCATTTACGAGTACAGTGATCGCATTCCGCTTTGCTGGCATCTGGCGGCACCGCAACATGCGTCGAGAAGCAAGTTCAAGACGCGTCGGTTTCCTGTCCGAGTTTATTTCCGCCATGAACCAAGCTTCTCCATCGGGGCAACGGAAATGGTGTATGACGGTATCCGTATCCGCATTTATGACCGCGAAAGGACGATATGCGATTGTATACGTGCGCGCAACCGCATGGACAGGGAGATCTTCAACAAGGCCATGGAGGCGTACGGTCGGGATCCTCTGAGAAATATATCGACGCTTCTCGACTACGCTCGCCGATTGAGAATAGAAAACATGACCCGAGAAATTATTTCATTATACCAATGACTAAGAATCCGCCGGCTTCCTTGTTACAGCGACTTCGAAATGAGGCTCGGCGAAAGGGGATAAGTTATCAGCAGGAGTAGATGTTATTCTGCCATCCGGAATTTTTGCGACGTCTGAGCCGTAGCGTCTACAGAGATCACTTAATTCTCAAAGGCGGTCTCTTTCTTTATCTTGTGACGGACTGTGAATCCCGACCGACCTTGGATGCGGATTATTTGCTACATCGGTCGGGCAACAGCGAAGAGAATATTCGTAAGATGTTATCAGCTATATTGCAAAACTCCTCGCCTTTTGAGTTTGTGAAATTTTCGATACGTTCCGTAACATCAATCACCGCAAATCGTTTGTATCACGGATTTCAGGCTAAGTTGGATGTCACGATCATGAATGAAAGGGTTCGTCTCAATATTGATATAGGGGTGGGGGACACCATTGTTCCAAGCCCTCAGAAGTTGGATCTCAAGACAATCCCCGGCGATGGAGAGCTCGTCACTGTTTTGAGCTACTCCGTAGAGAGTTTGATTGCGGAGAAGTATGACGCTTTTGTGCTGCGAATGGAGCTTTTCAGCCGCATGAAGGATATCTATGACATCGTTTTTCTGAGTCAAACACGTTGTTTTGACGGTGAACTTTTGCAAAAAGCGATTGCTGAGACCTTGCAGAAGCGGGGGACGCCCCACGACGCTCGTACGTTCCGTAGGTTGTCGGATTTAAGAGATTCGTCGGTAATGCGTAAGAAATGGAGCAATTTCCGTGCACATATGAACCTAAAATCGGATGAATGGGGCTTTGATCTCGTCATGCAGCGCTTCGGTGAGTTTCTGGAGCCCCCGGTGACTGCTATGGTGAATGGTTTAACCTTTTCCCAAGCGTGGGATTGCGAGTCGGGTTGGGCGTAGAGATAGTTGACTTCTTTCGGCGTCTGTACGCGATGCCTGATGACGGTCTGCAAATAAGTTTGCCAAGGGGAGGCTTTCGTGCTATGCTGCGCTCATGGCTCGCTTCGCCCTCATTTCGCTCGGTTGCTCGAAAAATCTTGTGGATTCGGAACTCATGGCCGACGGCTTGCTGGCGGCGGGTTATGAGAAGGTTGAGCCGGAGGCGGCGGAGGTGTTGCTGATCAATACTTGCGCTTTTATCGACCCGGCTAAGCAGGAGGCGATTGATACGATTCTGGCGGCGGCTCGCGCGCGCGAGGCTGGCGAGTCTCCGGCCGATCAGAAGATTGTGGTAACGGGCTGCTTGTCGCAGCGCTACGCTAAGGATTTGGTGAAGTCTCTGCCCGAGGCGGATTGCTTCGTGGGGGTGGATTTGATTGGTGAGATTGTGCCGATTGTTCAGGCGGTGCTGGAGGGGCGGGCTGATAAGATTTACAGCACGAAGGTGTCGACGCTGCTGCCGGATTTCTCGGCGTCTCGCTTTCGTTTGACGCCGTCTCACTATGCTTACGTGAAGATTGCGGAGGGCTGCAATCATGCTTGTGCGTACTGCGCGATTCCGCGCATTCGCGGCCGCCATCGCAGCCGTCCGCAGGCGAATGTGCTGCGCGAGGTGCAGGGGCTTGTGGCTCGCGGGGTGAAGGAGATTAATCTCATTGCACAGGATACGACGTATTACGGTATGGATCGCTGGGAGCAGAAGGCGACGAAGACGAGCGGGGTGGATTCCGGCCGCGGTGAGTCGCTTGCTTCGCTGTTGCGCGAGATTAACGGGATTCCCGGCGATTTTTGGATTCGCGTGCTCTACACGCACCCGGCGCATTGGAGCCGCGAGTTGATTGAGACGATGGCGTCTTGCGAGAAGGTGGTGAAGTATGTGGATATTCCCTTGCAGCATATTGCGGATCACATTCTCGAGGAGCAACGGCGCATGACGGATGGCGATGATATTCGCCGCTTGCTGCGCGAGATGCGCGAGGCGATGCCGGATATCGGTCTGCGTACGACGTTTATCAGCGGCTTGCCGGGGGAGACGGAGGAGGATCACGCGGAGTTGCGCGATTTTATCCGCGAGTTCCGTTTTGAGCGCGCCGGGGTTTTCCCGTATTCGCGCGAGGAGGGGACGCTGGCCGCCAAGATGAAGAATCAGGTGCACCACGCGACGCGCAAGCGCCGCGCCAATGAGTTGTCGATGATTCAGGCGGGTATTGCCGATGAGCTCGGGCAGGCTGCCGTGGGTAAGACGATTCGGGTGCTGGTGGATGAGCCGGGGCTCGCTCGCGGGCCTTGGGATGCGCCGGATGTGGACGGTACGATTCATGTTGATCCGCAGTTGCCGGTCGGTGAGTTCGCCGAGGTGATGATTGCGGATGCGATTGCTTACGAGCTTTTTGCCGAGGGTGCCGAGGAGGCGTTCTCGCAGGATGAGTCGGGCTGCGAGCTTTGAGCGGAGGCGGCGGAGGCTGCGGTGTCTGCGGAGGCTTGGAATCTGCGGAGACTGAGGAGGCGGCGGAGCTTTGACCTGTGCCGCCTGCGGGTGCGGCTTAGCGCGCGCCGCTGAGGCCCGTTTATCGGTTTGCGAAAAAGCCCCGCCGTGCGGTACGGCGGGGCTTTTTCGTGTTCCCCCCTCAGGGGAGGAGGGGGAGGAGGCGCGGGGCGCGGCTTGCGGGCTGAAGCGGAGCAGGGGGCTTACGAGCTCAGGGGGCAGGCGCCGGGCGCGGGAGCGGCGGGCGTGTCATCCTCGGAGTCATCGTCGCTGACGGGTGCGTACTGGACGCGCACTTGGTTGACGCGGCGACCGTCGGTGCCCGTCACGGTGAAGATGTAGTTTTTCACGCGCACTTCCTCGCCGCATTCGGGCATGTGGCCGAGGCGATCGGTGATGTAGCCGCCGATGGTGGTGATGCCGCCGTCGCTTTCGATTTCGCCGATTTTGGGCAGGGCTTCCTCGAGGTCGAAGAGGGCCATGGAGCCGTTGACGATGTATTCGCCGCGACCCGTGGGCATGAAGTCTTCGGTGTTTTCGGCTTCAAATTCGTCTTGGATGTCGTCGCCGACGATTTCTTCGAGGACGTCGTCGAGGAAGACGATGCCGAGCGCGTCGCCGTATTCATCGACGACGAGGGCGAAGTGCGTTTTCTCTTTCGAGAAGAAGTCGAGCAGGGTGTCGAGTTTCATCGTCTCGGGCACGACTTTGAGCTCGCGTGCGACGCTTCTCACGTCGGGCTGGGGCATTTTGACGAGTTTGAGCATGTCTTTGACATGCAGCCAGCCGCAGACTTTGTCGAGGTGTCCGTCGACGAGCGGGAAGCGGCTGTGGCGGCTGTTGGTGACGATGTCGAGGTTTTTCTCGAAGGGGGTGTTGATGTCGAGCAGTTCGACGGAGCTGCGCGGCACGAGGATGTCGCGCACGCTGCGGTCGTTGAGCTCCAGCGCGTTCATCGAGATTTCGGCCTCGGTTTCGGTCACTTCGTTGCTGCGGCCGCTTTCTTCGACGATGTGTGCGATTTCTTCGGCGCTGTGGTGGTTGTTCGGCGAGTAGTGGGGGTCGACGCCGAAGAGGCGGTGGGCGATGATGTTGGCCGTGTTGTTGAAGAGGTTGATGACGGGCGCAGCGATGCGGGCAAAGCGCACCATGGCCGTGGCCGTGCCGAGTGAGACTTCAAGCGGGTGGCGGATGGCCAGGCTCTTGGGTACCAGTTCGCCGAGCACGACGTGTGCGAAGGTGAAGAGGGTGTAGGCGACGATGTAGGAGATGGTGCTCACGACGCCGGGGGCCAGATGGCAGTAGTAGGAGAGCGGCGGCGCGATGAGGGCTTCGATGAAGGGTTCGCAGAGGCCGCCGAGTGCCAGTGAGGCGATGGTGATGCCGAGCTGGTTGGCGGAGAGGTAGGCGTCGAGGTGGTTGACGATGCGGATGGTGTTTTTGCGGCGCCGCACTTGGGCTTTGGTCTCGCCTTCCTTTTCCAGCAGCTGGCTTTCGCGCACGCGGGCTGCGGCGAATTCGTTGGCGACGAAGAAGGCGTTGAGGAAGAGGAAGAAGCCGGTGCCCAGCAGGAAGAGGATGATTTCTCCGAAGGTGGGGTAGCTCCAGGTGAGTTGGGCGATTTCCTCTTGCGTCAGAAAGATGTTCATAGATCAGTTATCAGGTGGGGTGCAGAGATGCGGGTGCTTGGAGTTGCAGTCGTCGGGGGAGGGGGAAGGTGCAGCGTGGCCGGGCGTCGCGATAAACGCAGATGTTGCGCGGTCAGAGTTTTTCGTAGACGCCGGTGTCTCGTTTTTGCAGGACGGTGAAGCCTGCTTTTTTGGCGTCCGTGTACGAGGTGGGAGCAAGAAGCTTGGGGACACTGACGGTGCTGATTTTTTTTCGCACCGGGTTCTTGCAGTACAGACAATGGGTGAGCGGAGCCCTGTCGGCGGGTCGCATCAATTCAAAACCCTTGCGGCAGATCGGGCACGATCGACCGGGGTCATCGGGGTTTTCGGAGATATACTCGTAGATTGGCATAGCGTGCGCGGGTTATTCCGTACAAGAATAACCCGCGCTGCAAAAGGTGTCAAGTTCGCAGTTCGTCTTACCAGCTGGATTTCGTGACGCCGGGAATCATGCCGGCGTTGGCCAGCTCGCGGAAGGCGATACGGGAGAGGTGGAAGCGACGCAGGAAAGCGTGGCGACGGCCCGTGAGCTCGCAGCGGTTCACCAGGCGAACAGGGGAGGCGTTGCGCGGAAGCATCGTCAGACCGATGTAGTCGCCCTCTTTCTTCAGCTTGGCGCGGAGCTCAGCGTAGCGAGCGGCGACAGCTGCCTTCTTCTTGTTTCTTTCGATCCAGCTTTTCTTAGCCATAACTTTGTGGGGGAAGTATTTACAGTAACTCGACGGAAAAGTCAAGCGAAATTTTGTATTTCGCCTCAAAAAGTCGCGCTGCGCGGCCCGGGGGGCTCAGACGGTGCAGGCGCCGCCCGCGCAGCCTTCTTCGCGGAGGCCGTCGCTGTTTTCCGCGGAGAGGAAGTTCTGGTAGTAGAGGGTTTTGATGCCGAGGTTGAAGCATTCGATGATTTCGGCCAGCACGTCGCTGAGGTGCAGGTGACGGTCGGGGGAGCGCAGGGCGTTGGAGTACTGGTTGAGGGAGATGGACTGGTCGACGAATTTTTGGATGCAGGAGATGAGGCGGAAGTAGTCGATGTTGTTGAACTCGTCGCTCCAGGCGGTGGTGTAGTGGTTCCGGCCGGTTTTGTAGTAGGGGACGAGTTGCTTGATGGTGGAGTTTTTGTCGGCTTTGACGGTGACGAGTTCTCGCGGGGGCTCGACGCCGGCGGTGGAGTTGGAGGGTTTGCTGGAGTTGCTGGCGGGGGGGATGGCGCAGAGGGTTGAGTGCCGCAGGCCGTGCCGGCGGATGGAGTCGCGCAGGCTTTCCCAGTCGCAGAGCAAGGGGTAGTCGTTCCAAGCGTGGCGCCGGTAGCGGTCGAAGACGACTTGGCCGTCGGCGTAGATGGTGTCCTTGAAGAGGGGGCAGGGGCCTTTTTCTTTGGCGAGTTCGTTCGAGGCGCGCAGCAGGTGGTAGTAGAAGCTTTCCATGATTTCATGGATGTGTCGGCGCGCTTTGCTGCTGTTGTATTTGAGTTTTTTGCGGGCGAGGTAGCCGAAGAGGTTGGAGATGCCGATGCCCAGTGTGCGGCGGTTGCGGGCGGCGTATTCGACTTCGGGGATGCTGTAGTCGGAGGCGTCGATGAGTTGCTCGAGGAAGTTGACGAGGAAGTGGGCAACTTTCGGTATTTCGGCGCTGCGGGTGTAGCCGAGGTTCATGTTGCCGAGGATGCAGCAGGCGATTTCCGGCTGCCCTTCCGAGCCGTCGAGCGGGCGTGCCGGCAGGGAGATTTCGGTGCAGAGGTTGGTGAAGTAGAGCGGTTCGCGGAAGCTGGAGTTGACGAAGTTGTCGGCGAAGGTGAAGTAGACGCGCCCGGTGATGGAGCGCTCGAAGATGAAGAGGTTGAGCAGTTCCCAGGCGTTGACTCGCTTTTTGTGCGCGTCGGGCAGCTCGGCTTCGTAGCGCTCGTAGAGTTCGGCGAAGCGATCGCGGTAGCCGAGGGCTTCGTAGAGCCCCGGTACTTCGTTCATGTGGAAGAGGCAGATGTCTTGGCGCTGAAGGGCTTTTTGCAGAAACCAGCGGTTGAGGATGATGGTTTGGTCGATGTGCCGGGTGCGGTTTTCCAGAGAGCCGCGCGAGTCGCCCAGCTGGCTGAAGAGCTCGATTTCGTAGTGAAAGAAGGGCATGGTGACGTTGGCTGAGCCCGAGCGCGAGATTTGGCTGAGCGAGCCGACGGCGGCTTCAAAGGTTTTCATCAGCGGCAGGATGCCTGCGTGCTGCATGCGCGCGGGTTTGCCGATGTCTGCCCCGATGCCGCGGATGAAGGAGGCGTTGAGGCCGATGCCGGATTTGGCGGCGGTGCACTCCATGATTTTGCCGACGGCGCGGGAGAGGGAGAGGGTGGAGTCCCCGGCGCTGATGAGGTTGCAGGAGATGTAGCGGCGGTAGTCGGTGCGGGCGCCGTTCATGATGGGGGTGGGCAGCGAGATTTTGTGCTCGGAGAGCAGTTCGTAGCCCGTGCGCACGAGGGTGTGGCGGCGTGCCGTGTCATCCATGCGGGCGAAGATGGCCATTGGGATGAGCATGTAGATTTCCTGCGGGACTTCGATGAGTCGCCCGTCGCGGCGAATCAGGTATTTGCCGTGCAGTTGGCTGAGGGCTGAGTAGGGCGTCTCGTTGTCGCGGTCGTAGTTGATGAGTTGCCCGAAGACGCGCATTTCTTCCGGGCTGTAGCGGAGCAGCTCGCGGCTGTAGTAGCCTTTGTCGATGCGCTGCATGACTTCGCTACTGAACTCTCGCGCTTCGTAGCGACCGTAGACTTCTTTGCGTATTTTTTGGTTGAGGAGGCGGCCGGCGGCGATTTCGTAGTCGGGGGTCAGTTCGCTGATTTTTTCGGCGGCGGCTTGGATGAGGGCGTCTTGGATGTCGACGGAGCGGGCGCCGTCAAAGATTTTGAGGCGGGCATCCATGATGATGCTCGAGTGCAGGACGGCGAGTCCTTCGCAGGCTTTGCGGACGTGTTCGTGGATTTTCTCGGGGCGGAAGGCTTCGCGCTCGCCCGAGTTTTTGATGATGGTGATGGTATCGAGGTTGATGCGGGAATCGGCCATTTATTTGAGGCGGGCTTGAAGTTTGCGGATTTCCGAGTCGGTGATGGACTGGTCGAGGATGTCCATTTTGTAGTTGAGGATTTCGCTTTCCTGCGGGAGGTTTTCGGTGAGGTCGTTGTTGATGTAGGTTTCGACCCATTCGAGCGGATTCTGCGTTGCGCCGGAGAAGAGGGGCGGCTCGCCGATGGCGCGCAGGCGTTTGTCGGTGAGGTAGCGCAGGTAGAGGCGGGCGAGGTCCGGGGTCATGCCCAGGAAGGAGCCTTTGCGGAAGAGGTAGCCGATCCATTCGTATTCCTGATCGAGCGCTTCGCTGTAGAGCTCGGCGATCTGCGGCTGCCAGTACTCCCATGCGTCGCGGAAGCCTTCTTCGGGCGCGGTGCGGAAGAGGCGCAGCAGGTATTGCGTGATGGCCAGATGCAGGTTTTCATCGCGGCAGATGAGTTGCAGGACTTTGCCCGTGCGCTCCATGAGGCCTTGGCTGTAGTGCATGCTCCAGACGGTGGCGAAGCCGGAGTAGAAGCGGATGCCCTCCAGAATGTTGATTTCGATGAAGAGGCGTACGATGGCCCTGCGGAGTTCCTGTTCGAAGGCGGGGGTGATGGTTTGCCCTTTGATGAGTTTGTAGTTGTATTCGGTGACGGCGTTGAAGCATTCGTCGTAGGGCTCGGAGATGCTGCGCGTGAGTTTCACCAGCTCGGGGATGGAGAAGGAGGCGTCGAAGACGGCTGTCGGGTTGTCGTAGACGGAGCGCAGGATGTGGGTGTAGGATTTCGAGTGCTTGTCGATTTCAAAGTGCTGCCAGACGGTGATGCAGGCTTCGAGCTCGGGCAGGGTGATGATGCTGCCGAAGCTTTGCAGCAGGCCGCGGCCTTGGATGGAGTCCAGAAAGATGAGTTTTTGGAGGACGCCGGTGTAGGCGTGTTTCATCGCGTCGCTCAAGAAGCGGAAGTCCTGCTTGTCTTTCACGCAGTTGACTTCGTCGTGCGTCCAGTCCTGCCCCATCATCTTGTCGGCCATGGTGTCGAAGAAGGGGTATTTGAGGACGTCGTAGCGCTGCGAGTTTTTCCCTTTGCCCAGAAAGAGTTTTTCGCTGTTGAAGTTGATGTAGTCGGGGGTGTAGATGCTCTGTTGCCTCATGCCGGTGTTGTTGATTGCGGGCGTCGCTCGGGGCGGCCCGTGTCGCGGGCATTATAGGGGGCGGCCGCTCTTTGTACAGCAAAAAAGAGGGCGGATGCTCCGGCCCGCGTTTTAGAGTAGCCGGCATTCGGAGGTTTAATCGCTCTGCTTTCACGGGCTTTCACCTTAGAATGACTCTGAATTGAGAGGGGGATTTTTTTGCGTCATGTGAGCCGGGTGAGGCGGGGGGTGCGGGAGGGGTGTTTCTACCCGCTTTGCAACGGCGGACAGCGGCTCCGTGTCTGATCGGCATGGACAGTCATACCGATGTGAAGCCGCCCTTGGGCGTTTCGACGGAGTTTGAAGGTGATGCCCCGTGCCCTGAGACGGATGTCTTTATCGAGCGCGCGGAGGGTCGCCCGCTTTCTCTTCTGTGGTCGCTCTACGTCGAGAGCAGCCACCGCGAGCCCGAGTTGCCTTCGCCTGCGGAGGCTGGACAAGAACCCTAACTCCTAAAACGATGAATCAAACACCTAAAAAGACCGGTTCGCCCGGCGGATCCGCCCTCAAGATGGGCGTCTTCACGCTGGCGATGATCAATGTCTCTGCGATTGTGAGTCTGCGAGGTTTGCCGGCGGAGAGTACCTACGGGCTGAGCTCCGCCTTCTATTACATCTTCGCGGCTATCTTTTTCCTCATTCCCGTGTCGCTGGTCGCGGCCGAGCTCACCACCGGTTGGCCGCAGAAGGGCGGTGTGTTCCGCTGGGTGGGCGAGGCGTTCGGTACGCGTTTCGGCTTTCTGGCGATCTGGCTGCAGTGGATTGAGAGTACGATTTGGTTCCCGACGGTGCTGACCTTCGCTGCGGTTTCCATTGCCTTTGTGGGGCCGAATCAGAGTTGGGATGAGGCGGTTTCCGCCAACGATTACTACGTGCTCATCATGGTTCTGCTGGTTTATTGGGCGGCGACCTTACTCAATTTCCGAGGGATGAGCATGAGCGGCGCGATCACGAAGTGGGGCACCCTGATCGGAACGGTGATTCCGGCGGCTCTCCTCGTGCTCATGGGGCTTGTTTACTGGGCTTCGGGCAATACTCTTGATATTTCAATGGCTCCCGGGGAGTTTTTCCCGGATTTGACCAATTTCAATAACATTGTTCTCGCTGCCAGTATTTTCCTGTTTTATGCGGGCATGGAGATGAGTGCCGTGCACGTCAAGGATGTGGATAATCCCGGCCGCAATTACCCCAAGGCGATTTTTATTGCTTCGGTGATGACGGTGGCGATTTTCGTGCTGGGCACACTCGCTATCGGCTTTATTATTCCCGAAAGCCAAATCAATCTCGTGCAGAGTTTGCTGGTGGCGTTTGATAAGTTCTTCGCTTACTTTGAGGTGCCTTGGCTGGGGCCGGCGATGGCGGTTTGTCTCGCTTTCGGTGTGCTGGCTCAGGTGGTGGCTTGGGTGGGCGGCCCGTCGAAGGGGCTTTTGCAGGTGGGCTGTGCCGGTTACCTGCCGCCTTTCATGCAGAAGACGAACAAACGCGGTGTGCAGGTGGGCATTTTGCTCTTGCAGGGCGGGGTGGTGACGCTGCTGTCGATTTTCTTCGTCGTGCTGCCGAGTGTGCAGACGGCATACCAGATTATCTCGCAGCTGACGATTATCCTGTATCTGATCATGTATCTGCTGATGTTTGCCGCCGGCATTTATCTGCGCTACCGCGAGCCGGACACGCCTCGCAGTTTCCGCATTCCGGGCGGCAAGTTCGGGATGTGGCTCGTGGGCGGGCTCGGGCTTCTGGGAAGCGTGATTGCCTTCGTGCTCAGCTTTGTGCCGCCGAGTCAGATTCCGGTGGGCAGCCCTGCGGTGTACGTGGGTATTCTGATTGTCGGCATGCTGGTGTTTGCGGGTATTCCTTTCATCATTTACGCGATGAGGCGCCCTGAGTGGGCCGACCCGCGCAGCGTCGCGGAGTTCGAGCCCTTCGGCTGGGAGAAAGCCGGCCGCGGCGGGGCCTCTGCCGCATCGTCGCACCATGCTTCTCAAAACACTGATTCTTCCGAACAATGAACACGACTGCCATATCTGCGGATCAGATCCGCCAATGCCTTCAGGAGGCGCACGACCGCTTCCTGTTGGCTCCGGGAGGCAAGAATGCCTCTTACATTCCGGCCCTAGCAAGGGTTGATTCCAAGCTATTCGGGCTCGCTGCCGCGACGGTGGACGGGCAGGTGATTACCGTGGGCGACAGCGAGGTGCCCTTCGCGATTGAGTCGATTTCCAAGGCCTTCAATTTGTCGCTGGTGATGGATGTGTTGGGCGCTGCAACCGTGCGGCGCAAAATTGGCGCGGAGGCGACGGGCGAGGCCTTCAATTCGGTCATGGCGCTCGAGTTGCACGGCGGCCGCCCGCTCAATCCGCTTGTGAATGCCGGAGCCATTTCGGCCGTCAGTCTGGTGCCGGGCGGCAATGCCGCAGCGGTGTGGACGAAGATGATGGCGCGCTTCACCGAGCTGGCCGGCCACGAGTTGCCGGTGATGAACGAGGTCTATGAGTCCGAGAGCGCGACCAATCAGCACAATAAGGGACTGGCTTGGCTCTTGGATAGCTACGGCTTTTTGTACAATGACCCGACGCAGAGTGTCGACCTCTACACGCGCATGTGCAGTCTCGCCGTCTCAACGCGCGATCTGGCCGTGATGGGGGCCTGCTACGCCGCCGGCGGTATCAACCCGCTCACGACGCGCCGCGTGGTGCGCCGCGAGCACGTGCCGCAGATTTTGGCCGATATGATGATGGAGGGGCTCTACACCGGCTCCGGCGACTGGCTCTATGCCAACGGTCTGCCGGCCAAGAGCGGCGTGGGCGGCGGCCTCGTCTGTGTGGTGCCCGGACGTCTCGCGCTGGCGGCATTCTCGCCTCCGCTGGATGAGGCCGGCAATTCGGTGCGCGGCCAGCTGGCTCTCAGTTACGTGATTGATGAGCTGGGACTGAGTCTTCTTCGCTGAGTTCCGCGTGGGCTCGTTGCCCGCCGTCGGGTTCACCGGGAGGCGGTGAAGCTGAGTGACAAGAGCCCCCGCCGTCGCGACGCGACGGCGGGGGCGATGGCATCGGGCTCTGCCGGGCTGCGCTCCTTGCCTGCGCCCGTGGCCCGAGTCGCTTCGACGCTGAGAGCGCCGAGGGTATGGAAGCCTTGCGTTATTCGGGGAGCTGCTCGCCTTCGACGATTTGCTCGAGGGTCTGGCGCTTGCGGATGATGCTCCATTTGTCACCGTCGACCAACACCTCGGCAGCCAGAGGGCGCGAGTTGTAGGTGGAGGACATGCTGAAGCCGTAGGCTCCGGCGCTCATCTCGGCCAGAACCTCGCCGGGTTTGACGTCGGCAATGGCGCGGTTCTGCGCCTGGAAGTCGCCGGATTCGCAGATCGGGCCGACGATGTCTGCCGTGATGGTGTCGCCGCTGTGTTCGCTGACGGGCCAGATTTCGTGATAGCCTTCGTAGAGGGCGGGGCGGATGATGTCGTTCATGCCCGCGTCGATCATCTTGAAGGTCTTGGCTTCGCCCTTCTTCTCGCAGACGCAGGTGGTGAGCATGACGGCGGCATTGCCGATGATGCGGCGGCCGGGTTCAACGAGAATCTTGAGCCCCAGCGGCTTGAGCAGCGGCACAATGGCATCGGCGTAGCTCTGAATCGTGATCTGCTCGGGGTGAGCGGCCCACCACTCGGGCTTGCCCGAAGCCAGACAGCCGTCGTAGACGATGCCGATGCCGCCGCCGATGGACCAGAACTCGATGCCGTAGAGCTCTTTGAACTTGAGCGCGATGGGCGCCACCTTCTCGATGGCCATCACAAAGGGCGCCACTTCGGTGAGCTGCGAGCCGATGTGCATCTGAAGACCGCGGATGTGCAGGTTGGGCATCTCGGCGGCGATGGTGGCGTAGAGCTCTTCGATGCGGCTGATGTCGACGCCGAATTTGTTCTCGTTTGTGCCGGTGGTGATGTATTTGTGCGTGTGGGCGTCGACGTTCGGGTTGACGCGGACGGCGACCGGAGCCTTGACGCCCATCTCTCCGGCGATGCGGTTGATCTGGCGCAGCTCGTTCTCGCTTTCGCAGTTGAAGCAGTAGATATTCAGACTGAGCGCGTAACGAATCTCGGCCTCCGTTTTGGCAACACCGGCGTAGGTGCAGAGAGTCGGGTCGCCGCCGGCGTTGACGATGCGCCAGAGTTCGCCGCCCGAGACGATGTCGAAGCCGACGCCCTGCCGGGCCATGAGGTTGAGGATGGCTTTGTTCGAGCAGGCCTTGACGGCGTAGGCGACGTGGGCGTCGAGCGGGGCGAGGGCCCGCTGAAGCTCAGCGAGGTCGTCGGTGATGGTTTTGCGGCTGTAGACGAAGGTCGGGGTGCCGACGGCGGCGGCAATGTCGGCCAGATTCACTCCCTCGCAGTGCAGGGAGCCGTTTTTGTACGCGAATGCATGCATGCTGTGTTTCTGTCTGTTGTTTGAAGGGGGGAGTCAGCCTTCGGTCGGGAGGCTGATGCTGTCGTTGCGTTTTCGGCCGCAGCGTGAGCCTTGCGGCTTTTTTCGGCGCCGCTGTCGTCGATGAGCTTGGCGATCCAAGCGAGATCCTGCGAGTTCTCCATGGCCAGCTTGAGCAGCACCGTGATCGGCACCGCCAGCAGCATGCCGCAGGGGCCGAGCACCCAGCCCCAGAGCATGACCGAGAGCAGCACCACCGACGTGGCAATGCCGAACTCCTTGCCGAGGAAGAGCGGCTCAATGCAGTTGCCGATGGCCGAGTTGATGGCCAGATAGCCGCCGGCGACGACGAAGGTCTCCGTCCACGTGCCCAGCAACATGGCCAGCAGAATGGGAGGAATGGCCGCGGCAATCGAACCGATGGTGGGGATGTAGTTGAGCAGGTAGGCTACCAGCCCCCAGAGGAAGGCGAAGGGAACGTTCATCCAAGCGCAGACGCCCCACGCCAGCAGCCCCGTGATGGCGCTGGCAACCGTTTTGATGAAGAGGTAGCGCTGGATGCCCAGCACGGCATGGACAACTTTGCTCTTGCTCTCTTCGGAGTTGCCGAGGCTGTCGAGGTTGCGGCGGAAGAGGGGTGTTTCACCCAGCAGGAAGGTCATGAGCACGAGCACGAGGGCGGTGGAGGTCATGAAGCCCGTGAGAGCCTGCGTCATGGAGAGGACGTTTTGCGGGTTGATGATCTCGGTCGGCGAGCTGATCAGCCCGCGGGCTTGCTCGCCGATGCCGATGTTGTCCAGAAAACCCATGAGCTCCTCATACTTGCGCGTGAAGCGGGCGATGAGGTCGCCCTGAAGAGTGGCTTTCATGTCCGCCGCCAAGAACCTGATGAGCATGAAAACGCCGTAGATGATGGCGCTGTCGACGACCACGGTCAGAGAAACGGCCAGCCAGTGCGGAAATTTCAGATAGCGGCGGAGCGCGACCGTTACCGAATAACTGATGACGGCCAGAAAGCTCGCCATGAGGATGGGAACGACGACGGAACTTGCCTGTTGCAGCCCGAGCAGGATGATGATGATGGCGGCCAGAGTCAGCACGACGCCGGCTCCGTCTTTGAGATAGAGGCGGTTGGTGTAAGGCTGTGAACGCTTTCTGTTGTCTTCGGGAATCACGCGCGACGCATTGTACACAGGCGGATGGCGGAATGCAAGAGCAATGCTGCCCCATGACGAAAAAAGGCCGAGGCTTCAGTCCGCGCGAAATATCACGCTGGTTTTCACGTCGGCGGCCACCGCGGCGCCGCCGCGACGGGCCGGGTGAAAGCGCCAGTGTTTGAGAATCCAATCGCGGGCGGCTGTGTCAAATTCACTCCGACCGCCGGAGCGGGTGATGTGCACGGCGAGGGGGGTGCCGTCCGCCCCGACCTTGATGAGCACGCCGACGCTGCCCGAGTAGCGCCCGGCTCGCATGTCGGGCGGGTAGGGCGGCGGCGGCGCCTCGAGGTAGCGCGGCGGGCTGTAGGAGCCCGAGGAGCCCGCCGCGGCGGCGGCGCGGGCGTCGGCTGCACGGCTGTTTGCCGATGGGGCCGCGCTGCGAGCTTGGGGCGCCCTTCGTTCCTGTCCTGCTGCGCGCGCCGCCTGCCGCGTCGGGGCGCCTGCTCGGGGAAGGGACGGAGCTGCGGGGGAAGCTGCCGGGGCGTCAGCGGATGATATCTCCGTACTGGGGAAGGCAATTTCAGCGGTCATGGCGGCGAGGAGCACGCCATCCTCCGCCGGGGCTTGCGGGGCGATGTCGAGCTGCGGCTCCGGGAGCATCACGGGGCGGGGCTCTGCTGCCGCCGGTTCGGGCAGCAGACGGAGCGGGGGGTGGAGAGTCGCTGCGAGGGCCGTGAGGTCGAGGGCGGGGGGGATGGCCGCGCTCTCCGGCTCAGCCGGAGGGGACGGGACGCAGAGAGCGGCCGACACGCCCGGCGCGACGGGAGACGTGGCCGAACCGTCCGTGTGCAGGCCGGGCAGCAGCAGGAGCGCCGCGAGCGCAGCCGACAGGAGCAGCACGGCGAGGGCTGCCCGTCTCAGCAGCCTCAGGCGCTCATGGTAAAGCTGCACGGGGCTGACGCGGCTGAAGCGCTCGAAGCGGCTCATGGGTCAACGGGGAGGCGAGGTTTCCGCAGAGGGTGGCTCCGTATCAGAGGCGCAGGGCGTGGCCTCGGAGGAGAGTGGCTCTGCCTCGGAGACTTGAGCCGGGGTTTCGGCAGAGGCTTGCTCCGCTTCGGCTGCGCAGGGCGTGGCCTCGGCCGAGGGTGGCTCCGCTTCGGGGGCCTGAGTCGGGGGGGCAGCAGGTGACTGTCCCGCTTCGGCGGCGGGGGGCCTCACCGCCGCTTCGTGGACCTGCGAAACCTCGTGCCCCGCGCCGCGACCGAGGCGCTGCGGGTCGATCCAATACAGATGCGCCTCGGCGACCTCATAGGGGCCGGGGGTGGAGAAGCGGCATGAGTCGCAATCGGGAAAGCGAACATGGCTGCGGCAGGACAGCAGCACGAGGTTTTCCTTGTGCCCGGGCAACCAGACGGCGAGTTCGGCGACGAGGCGATCAACTTCCGCCATGGCGGCGGCGCGTTCCGCGTCGCTGCCGGCTTGCTCCATGGCGGCGACGGCGGCATCCATGCGGGCATCGGCGAGCAGAAAGGGAGCGTCGTAGCCGCGGGCGTCGCTCGTGAAGAAGCGGCGATAGTCCGGCAGGGGGCTGCTCGCCATGGTGGCCCAGAAAATCAGCTCATGCTCGCCGCGCTGCAACTGAGAGGCACTCAGCTGCCAAGGCAGGGGCTCGAGGCGGAGCTCCAGACCGCACGCCGCAGCACGCTGAGCCAGCAGTGAGGCTGCCGCAGAGTTTTTTTCGCTCGGCGTGTAGCCGAGGCGAACGCTGAGGCGTTGCCCGTCCGCGCGGCGCAGAATGCCGTCGGAGCCCGCTTCGCCGTAACCGGCGCGCGCGAAAGCGGCGCGGGCTGCGGCCGGGTCGTAGCGACAGCTAGGCGTATGACGAGGCGTCAGCGCCCCGTAGCCGGAGCTGAAGGTGCCCAGCTGCTCGCCCTCTCCGAGATAGAGCAACTCGAGAACGCCGGGCATATCCATCGCCTGCATGATGCCTCGGCGCAGGTCGGCGTCGGGCAGGCGCTTGGTATTGAAGGCGATGCCGTAGGGCGGCATGGGGTAGTCGGCGCGGAAACGGTGCAGCTCGATGAGCCCGTCGCGCACGGCCGGGTGCGTGCCCGATTCAAACTGATCGCGCCAAGCCACGAGGTCGCGCGTCTGCAGGAGATCGAGTTTGCCGCGCAGCAAAAATTCGCGCGCTTGAGCTTCGTCCGTCAGAAAGTGGTGCTCGATGGCGTCGACGTTGCAGGTGTAGCGTCGGTAGCGGCGTTTCTCGGCCCACCACCCGGCGACGCGCCGCAGCTCAATCATCCGCCCGCGCTCGATGCGGCCGATGGTGTAAGCTCCGCTTGTCGGCGGAATGCGCTGCCGGTAGAGCTCCGTGTAGTCGCTGCCGAAGTCGGCGTAGAAGGAAGGCTCCGCCGCATGCAGCAGAGCTGCGGCCTGAAGAGGAGCGCGGTCTCCGGCTTCGTGCCTCAGCTTCACCATCAGCAGATCGTCAGCCAGCACGCGGATCTCTGCCAGACCCGCTTCCTGCGCGGCCGCATCCGCAGCAGGGCCTCCCATCTCGGCCAGCCGACGTCGCAGGTGCGCCCCGAGCGCGTAGTCCCCTGCGCGAACGGGGCGCCCATTGCTGTAGCGAGCCTCGGCGTCGAGGCGAAAGAAGACGCAGCGCCCCTGCGTAGCCCATGCGCAGGCGACCCCCGGAATGGCTCGGCCCGTCACGGGGTGGCTTTCCACCAGCGGCAGCTCGATGCGCTCAAAGCAGTTGTAGTGAAAAAACTGCGGACTCGGACTGCCGAAGGCGAGAAAGTTCGCCGGAAAGGGGCCGGCATTGCTCAGCCGCAGACACCCGCCCTTGAGAGCGGCGGGATCGCCGATCTCCGGCTCCTCAAGCCCCCGTTGCCAGTGGAGCTCGGCCGGCAGCTCGTCCTCGCAGCCGCGCAGAATGTGCAGCGCCTCGGGGCTGGGCGGGGTATGGGTGTCGCGCCAGAGCTCAGCCGGGTAATCCGCCGGCGGCAGCAGGCGTGCCGCGGTCTGAGCCGGCGGCGCACTGCCGGCCGTGCCGGAACACCGGCACAGCCGCAGCGCGAAGAGCAGCAGCACAACAAGTGCCGCCGCGACGAGCCATCGCGTCTTCATTGCGGCATCAGAACTTGATCGTCGCGCCGCCGAAGACGCCCACCCCCGCGTTGATGACGGAGCAGGCCGGATCGAGCCCCGCCGCCCCGTTGTAGCTCGGCGCCGTGATGAACTTCTGATTCGTCAGGTTCTCGACGCGCAAGTGCAGGGTGAGGTTCTCATTCACCTCGTAGCTTGCATACCAGCGCAGCATGTAGTAGGAATCGAGGCGGGGCTGGCCGACACTCCAGCCCGTGCGACCGCCCGCCGCCACGAGGCCGATACCCGTCGTGAGCCCCTCCAAGGGGCTGGTGTGAAGGTCGGCATACCAAGTCTGCCGGGCAGAATAGGCCACCTGACGGTCATCGCCCCCCAGCGGCTGCGCGAGCGTGCAGGCCAAGCGGTAACCCGTCTTGCAGTAGGGCTCGAACTGACCGTGCAGAGCCAGCTCGACGCCTTGGAGCGTCTGGTGCCCGGAGTCATTCACAAATCTGCTCGTCCACAGCCCGGTCTGCGGATCGAGACCCGAGACGGTGGTGATGGCGTCGCTCTTCTGCTGCCAGAAAAGCGTGGCGGTGAAACTGTGGTCGCGCACGATCCGCTGCTCGAAGCCCAGATCGACCGAGACACTCGTCTCGCAGTCCAGCTCGGGGTTGCCCCGGTAGAGACCGTAGCCGGAATCGTAGACCGCGCGGGAGCGCTGGAAGCTGCTCGGGGCGCGGTAGCCCGTGCCGACCGAGGCAAACACGCGCGAGCTCGAGTCATTGAAGCGATAATTGCTCGCGGCGCGGAACGTGAAGTGCGAGCCGTAGACGCTGCTGTTTTCGAGGCGCAGCGCCAAGGAGTTATCCCAGTTCTGCGCCGGCTGCCAGAGATGCTCGGCAAAGACCGTCGACGTCGTCTCGAGATTGCAGGAGGAGATGTCGCGTGCATAGTCCGCGCCCGACTCGACGCCGTAGTCGCTGCGCAGCCAGCTGAAGCCCAGCTGAGTCTTGTGATGCTCATTCCACGTGAAGCGGTTGCGCCACTCCAGCTGCACGTTGCGAAGATCGGAGACAAAGGGATACGTGGGGCTGCTGAGATTGTTGTCAACCCCGTAGTAGCCGGCCATCAGGCTCAGGGCGTAAAAGTCGTTGACTCGGCTCTGCCAGCGCGCCGTCACCAGATTCGAGCGGAAGCTGTAGCGCGAGAGCTCCTCGACCGCCTGTGCCGCTCCGTAGGCCGGGTATTTGCCGGCGTTGTTGTACGTCGCGTCCTCGCGGCGGTAGGTGAGCGTCAGCTCGTTGTCGTCGTTGAGGGCGTAATCGAGGCGCAGCGACTCCTGATAATTTCGATACAAACCTGCGTGCTTCAGCAGCGGCTTGCTGCCGTCCGCGTAGCTCAGATCATTGCCCGTGCGGTCGTAAGAGGCGTTGAGGAAGAAGGCGAACTTGTCCGTGCTGCCCTGAACGGTCGTGCTGTTCGTGTAACTGTCGAAGCTGCCCGTCTCGTTGAAAGTCGAGAAGCTCGGCTTGCCTTGCCCCTTCGGCGTCTCCATACAAATGACGCCGCCGATGTTGCCGCCGCCGTACACCGCACCCTGCGGACCTCGGAGCACCTCAACGTTGTCGATGCTCCGCAGATTGGTGCGCGCGATGACGTTTTGCGTGAGCGTGGTCGAGGTGTTGGTCAGGCGCATGCCGTCCATCATCGGCAACACATCGCTGCCGCCGCTCACCCCGCGAATAGTCACCGCCGTGTAGTTGCCGCGCTGGTAGTCGCCGCCCGGCAGCACGTAGAGCCCCGGAACTTCCGCCAGCGCCCCCGTGAGATCGTTGATGCCCTCCTTGAGCTTCTGCTTCACGTCGATGACGGAAACGGAAACGCCCGTCTGATCGCAGGGCAGCACCATGCCGTCGTGAGCCGAGACGGTCACGGGCGGCAACTCCGTCGCCGCAGCCTCTTCGGCGGCCGTCGGGGATGCCGTCGGGGATGCCGTTGCTGCGGCAGCCCTGCTTTCGCCTGCCGCAGCCGCCTGCGTCTCGCCGTTTCCGGCGTCGGGGCGGGCGGCGTCAGCCGTGTCGGATTGATACGTCCGATCTTGGTTATTTGTGTGGAGCTTCGCGGTCGCCGCCTCAGCGGCGGACGACTGAGCGAAGGCGCAACTGCCTGCCAGCGCAAGGGCAAGCACAACACGGATCGCACCCTTGGCGGGTGCCATGGTCTTGTCTTTCATCTGTATGGTTGCCGGATTCGAGGCAGTGCATCGCTGCCTCCGTGTTGGGCGATTCTCTCGGGCTGGCATTCCGACTGGGGGAGCAGAACTCCCGACACGGTTGCGGCACAGCGACGGATTCTCACCGTCTTCCCCATCTATTTCCTGCGGCATCCCGCCGCCTCCCGAAAGAGCCTCCGCGGCAGATCGGCCGACGGAAAGCGGCGCGATTAAACCATATCGGCGCGGGGGATTCAAGCCTTTTTCGCCCGAGAAGCGCGATGTGAGCGACTCCGCGAGCGGAGAAACCTTGACGCCGCCCCTTCCGCCTGCTATGATAGCGCAATCATGAGAGTCGTAGAAGCCCGCATCGAAATCCCCATGGGGAGCCGCAACAAGTATGAGGTCGATCCGAAGACGGGACGCATCAAGCTTGATCGCGTCCTTTACTCCTCGGTGTATTACCCGGCTGAGTACGGCTTCGTTGAAAAGACGCTTTACCTCGACGGTGATCCGCTGGACATCCTCGTGTTCACCTCCTCGCCGACCTTTCCCGGCTGTTATGTCGACTGCCGCATCATCGGCGGGATGGACATGATAGACGGCGGACAGCCCGATGTGAAGATTCTGGCCGTCAACGTCGGCGATCCGCGCTACGACCACGTGCAGTCCATTGCCGATCTCGCGCCGCACTACCTGCAGGAGATTCACAATTTCTTCTCGACCTACAAGACGCTCCAGAACAAGGTGACCGAGGTCGGCGAGTTCTTCGGTGTCTTCAAGGCCAACAATATCATCGACGAAGCCGTCGCACGCTACGAGGCGCAGCAAGCGCAGCAGCCGCGGCCCTGAGGCCGACGCTGACCCGACGCTGACCCGCCTGTTATCGACTCGCGTTGCGGGGGGCTTCCGACCCCGAGGGCGGGGAGGGGCTTTTGACTCGCGGGCGGTGCGCGGCGGGGAAGGGATTCGCTTGGCGTCGGGGGCTCCGTCAGTCGGGGAGTTTCAACAAGTCGCGGGCGTGGGCCTCGGCGCTTGCGCCGCTCATGCCCAGCATGCGCATGAGCTCCGAGACGCGGGCGTCGCCCTCGACCTCGCGCAGCCGCGACACCGTGCGCCCGTCCTGCACCTCTTTGCTGATCAGGTAGTGGTGGTTGGCCAGCGCCGCCACCTGCGGGAAGTGCGTGATGGCGATGACTTGGTGATCTCGCCCCAGCTCGCGCATCTTGAGCCCCACGGCGCGGGCAATCTCGCCGCCGACGTTCGCGTCGATTTCGTCAAAAATCAGCAGAGGCGTGTCATCCTGCTTCGCCAGCGCACTCTTCAGGGCGAGCATCACGCGTGCCAGTTCGCCGCTGGAGGCTATCAGCCGCAGAGGTTTGAGCGGCTCGCCCGGGTTGGGACCGAAGAGAAAATCGACCGCCTCGGCACCCTGCGGGCCGGGTTCATCAAGCGGCTGCAGCTGCACCTCAAAGAGCGACTGCCTGAAGCCCAAGTGCCGCGCATGCTCCAAAAACTCCCGCTGCAGCGGCCCTGCCGCTCGGCGGCGTGCGGCACTCAGCGCTCCGGCTGCCTTCACGAGCTCATCGTGGCGTGCCCGCTCGCGCTCCGCCAGCTCGCGCAGGCGCTCATCGCGGTTATCGGCCTCATCGAGGCGCCTGCGGCACGCCTCACCATGGGCTTGAATGGACTCCCAATCCTGACCGTATTTGCGGCGCAGCGAATCAAGCAGCGCGATGCGAGCCTCGAGCTCCGCGAGCTCGGCGGGATCCGAGCAGAGCTCGTCGGCGTAGGTTTGAAGCGACTGCCCCACATCCTCGAGCTCGTCGATCATGCCCTCGAGCGGCGCCAGCCAGCGCGACGTCGCGGCATCGAGGCGCTCGAGGTCGCGCCCGCAGCGCACCAAGCGTCGCAGCGTTGCCAGCAGGGATGACTCATCGCCATCGACCATCTGCACCATCGGCAACACCGTATCGCGGAGTCGCGAAGCATTGCGGGCTCGCTGCCAGCGCTCCTCAAGCCCGGACACCTCCTGCGCCGTAAACCCGGCCGACTCAATCTCCTCAACTTGGTGGCGGAGAAAATCGAGCTCGCGTTCATTGGCCATCTCACTCTCCAGCAGCTCGCGATGCGCCTGACGCGCCGCGGCCCACAGGCGATAAGCCGAATGGTAGGCATCGAGCTGCGCGGCATCCTCGGCAAAGGCATCGAGCAGGCAGAGCTGGCGCTGCTGCGACGTCAGGGAGCGGTGCGCCTCGGGGTGGTGCATATCGACCAGCCCGCCGGCCACCTCGCGCAGCAGATGCTGCGTCACCGGGCAGTTGTTGATAAACTGGCGATTGCCCGTCGCCGTGATCACGCGGCGAATCAGCAATTCGCCGTCTTCACAGCCGCTCACACCCGCCGCTTCGAGCTTCGCGTTGAGCTCATCCGTCGCCGGCAGGTGAAAAATCGCCTCGATACTGCACTGCGACTCGCCGTTGCGAATCATCGACTTGTCCGCCCTCTCCCCCATCACTAGGGCGATGCCGCCCATGATGACCGACTTGCCCGCACCCGTCTCACCCGTCACGCCGAGAAAGCCGGAACCGGGTTCCCACACCAGTTCATCGACCAGAGCCAGGTTGCGGATCTTGAGCAGAGCGAGCATATTTTGCTTTCAGTATCGCGCGAATTATGGCATAATCCGCCGCGAAAGTACACCCCAAAATCTTCAGGCATGAACGTTCTTTTTCTCGGCACAGGCACGTCCACCGGGGTACCCGTCATCGGCTGCGACTGCGCCGTCTGCCGCTCGGAGAACCCGCGCAACAAGCGCCTGCGCTCGTCGGTGCTGGTGCGCACGGCTGAGACGACCTTGCTCATAGACTCGGGACCCGACCTGCGCGCTCAGGCTCTGCGGCACGGACTCACGGCCATAGACGCCGTCATCTACACCCACGAGCACCTCGACCACACCACCGGCTTTGACGAGATGCGCGCCTTCGGCTGGAAAACCGAGGCGCGGCTGCCGCTCTACGCCGGCACGCAATGCCTCGAGCGCCTGCGTGCCATGTTTACTTGGGCCTTCTCTCCGCAAAACACGTATCGCGGGTACATCCGTCCGGATGCCCGAGACCACGGCGGGCGCCCCTTCGAGATCGGCGACATCAGCGTGACCCCCGTTCCCGTCGAGCACGCGACGGTGGAGACCTACGGCTACGTCTTTCGCGCCGACGGACGCAGCTTCGGCTACGTGCCCGACATTAAACGCTTGCCGGAGGCATCCGCCCCGCTGCTCAGGGGCCTCGACGCTCTCGCGATGGACGGACTCTGCTTCCCCGAGCACCACACGCACCTCACCGTCGATCAGAACATTGCCCTCATGCGCGAGCTCGCACCGACGCGCGGCTACGTCACCCACAGCGGGCACAGGCTCGACTTCGACGAGTTGGCGGCATACCTGCCCGACTTCATGAGCCCGGCCTATGACGGCCTGCTCATCGAGCCCTGACGGCAGGAAGCTTGCCCCGAATCACGGCAACACCAAGCGCCGACGAACACCCGCCGGCGCTTGGTATCGTTGAACGGCGCTTGCTCCCGATCGGGAGCTCAGACCTTTTCAATGCACACCACGCCGCGATCGTAGGCGGTGATGCGCGCGCGGTCTCCGTTGGCAAAGCCGGCTCGGCAGGACTCGTCCACGGCCCAGAGCTCGTCAAGAACGCGCAGGTACATCTCCTCGCCCTCGCCGATGACCGTTCCGGTTTGCCCCACAAGAGCCTCGGCGGCTTCTCGCGACAAGCTCGAATGGCCGAAGCAAAGCTTCATCACCCACGGCCGCACGATTTTAGCCCAGCAGAGGTAATAAAACGCCACGCCCAGCGCCGCGTAGATGATGAAAACGAGCACCGACCACTGCAGCGGAGCCCCGGTCATCCAAGTGCCCCACGCAGCGAAAATCGCCAGCGACGCATACGACAAAAACTCCGTGCAGGTGAAAATATCAATGACGAGCAGCGTCAGCGCCACGGCCAGAAACCAGTGCAGAAAGTCAGCGCTGAGGCCGACATCGGCGAGCATCTCCATCATGGCTCAGAGACGTTGACGGATGCGGGCAGATTGGCGGGCAGGTAGACCTTGGCGTTCGTGGTATGCGAGATCGTCTCGTAGCCCTCGAGCGTCTGACGGTTGAGCAGCATGCGGACGGCCTCCTGTGCGCCGACGACCGGAGCCAGCGCCGCCAGATAGGCCTTGTCGGCTTCTGCCCGAAGAGACATGGCTTGGGCGTGCCCCTCGGCGCGGATGACCTCTGCCTGCTTGTCCGCCTCCGCCAGCCGGATGCGGGCGTTGCTCTCGCCGTCGGCCTCGGCTCGGATCGCCCGACTGCGGCGTTCCGCCTCGATAATCTGGCGCATGGCCGCCGCCGTGTCCTTGTCCGTCGTCATCTCCTGAATCTCGACGGCCGTCAGGCTGACGCCCCAGCGCGAGAAGGTCGGTGCAATGGCTCGGGTGATTTTTTCCGAGAGCGCGGCTCGGCCCGAAAGAACGGCGTCGAGTTCCATCGTGCCGATGGTTGAGCGAACCTCGTTGAGAACGGACTCCACCAGTGCGCGATGCAGGTTGTCGACGTCGTAGACCGCCTTGATGGGGTCGACGATGCGCCAGCGTATGGTGCAGCTGACCTCGACGTTCGCATTGTCCTTGGTCGTGCAGGTGCGCCCGTTTTCACATGTGATCTGCTCGGACAGCTGGATGAAAATGCCCTCCTTGTTGGTTTGATTGCCCCAGAGAGGGCTGACGTCTTTGGGTGACTGAATCAGGGGAAGGCGGAAGTTGAGGCCGCTCTTCTTGACGGATTGCGGCTTGCCGAACATTTCAATGATGCAGCAATGCCCTTGCGGAACGGAAAAGATAAACATGGGATGAGAGGTTGCCGTTGGTGCCGATCGCTCGGTTCGCCGATTCAGCGAACGAGGCTTGTCGCCGTATGTTATCTTTTTTTACGCCCCGATGCAAGGAAAATGACGCGTGCCGCATCTTTGCGGCGGGGAAGGGGCGGGAGAGCGGCGAGGCCTGCGGGGCAATCGGCGGGATTGAGTCGATTGAGGGGATTGAGGGGATTGAGGAGGATTGAGGGGGACCGCGTTTGCGGCACCGCGGAGGAGCGTCGTCTGCCCGACCTCGCTAACTGTTTCTGAATGCAGGCCGCTCCGGCCGTGTCTGATTGTCGCAGCTGCACCTTCAACATGATCAGAAAAATAGGACGCATACTCGAAGACGCTTGGGTGTATCTCGGCTCCCTGGCGGCGATGGCTCTTCTCGTCGGGGTGCTGGGTATGGGGATTTATCATATGATGACTTGGCGGGAGGATCGCGGACACATCGAGTGCTTCAGGGGCGCCGTGAACACGCCCGACGCCTCCCTGCCCGTGGGGCTCTCTCCGCTGCCCGACAGCGTGGCCGACAGCGGCGAGACCGCCCACATTCGCTTCGAGTACGCAGACGACGGGAGACTGCGGCGTCTGGCCTACGTCGATGCCTCCGGTGAGGTGACACCAATGCCCGGCAGCCGCGTGGCCGAGCAGCGTATACGCTACGATGACAAGGGACGCGTGAGCTGCAAGGCGAATTACGACGGAGCCGGCGAACCCGCAGCGGACGCCGCGGGAGTGGCAAGCCGCCATTTCTTTTACGATGAGCGCGGCAACTGCGTGCGCACGGAACTGCGGGATGCCGACGGGGCTCTGGTGTGTGCGCGGCTCCCCGGTTATGCCGTCGCAACAACCCGCTACGACGAGCGGAATCGCCCCTTGGTGACGGCCTATCTCAACGAGAAGGAGCAGCCGACCGTCAACGCGCTGGGGGAGAGCCGGGTAGAGTATGCCTATGACGAAACGGCGCACGAGATGCAGCGCCGCAACTATGTCGGCGAGGCTCTGGCGGTGAATCGCTTGGGCTACGCCATCGAGAAGCACACGATGAGCGACGGCAATCGACTGCTGCGCGTCGAGTGGCTCGATGCCCAACAGCAGCCGGTTTACAACGCGTCAGCGGGAGCCGCCGTCGTATGCACCAAGCGCTCGCCGGGAGGGGCCGACACTCTTGAGCTTTACGGCGGGTGCGACGGCGCATTGCGGGGCTGTGAACCCGTCTGCGCCGCGCGTCTGGTGCACTGCGACCTCAAGGGTCGCCCGGAGTGGGAGCGCTATCAGAATGCGGAGGGAAGACCGCAGATGAATGAGGCTCTGGGGTATGCGGAGCGGCACTGCCGCTACCGCGAAGACGGAGCGCTGGCCAGCGAGACTTTCCTCGACGCCGGCGGGCATCCGGCATCCTGCGCCGAACGGCATTACCCGCTTCACCGTGCTGATGAGGCGCCGATGGTGCTCACCTTGCACCGCGACGGCCGCACGGCACTGCGACCGCTGGAGCCCGCCCAGCAGCTCGGAAGATGGCAACACTCGCAAGGAGGCTCGCTGCGCCCTCATCTCCGGCTTCTCCTTGCCGGAGCGATGGCCTGCGGCACATGCCCGTGAGCGGCTCTTTCCGCTGTCGGCAGCGCGGCGCGCAAGCCCGGCGGCAAGGCGCTGAGCTTTGACTTGCCAGGAGTCGACTCATTGTGTAGAATCCCCGAGTCTTACGATTCATGCCGACGCCGGATTCAGCCTTGCCCCGAGAAGAGAGTCCCGCTTTTCTCTCGGAACAGATTGTGACATACTTGGGCAACAAACGCGCCTTGCTCCCCTTCATCGACGCGTCGGTGAAGGCCATCCGCGAGCGCCTCGGAGGGCAATCCTTGCGTGCGGCCGATTTGTTTTCCGGCTCGGGAATCGTCGCACGCTATCTCAAACAGCACTGCCGGCTCCTCATCGCCAATGATCTCGAGTCTTATGCAGCCTGCGTCAACCGCTGCTACCTGACCAATGCCGAGACGGTGGATCGCCGCGAACTCGAGGCCGATCTGGAGCGCCTGCGGGAGCGAAGCGCCGAGCTGATGCCCGAGGGCGGCCCCGTGTCGGAGCTCTACGCCCCGGCGGATGACGCGCACATCGCGCCGGGAGAACGCGTGTTTTTCACGCGGCGCAACGCCCTTTTCATCGATGCGGCACGCCGAGCCATCGACGAACTGCCCGCCTCCCGGCGCGATTTTTTCCTCGCGCCGCTGCTTTACGGCGCCTCGGTACACAACAACACGGCAGGCGTCTTCAAGGGCTTTTACAAGAATCGCCGCGGCATCGGGCAGTTCGGCGGCGAGAATCGGCAAGCGCTTTCGCGCATCACGGGCGATATTGAGCTGATGTTGCCGATCTTCTCGCGCTTCAGCTGCGAATGCCGGGTCGAGCAAGGCGACGCCGGCTCGCTGGCGGCGCGCTTGCCGCAACTCGATCTCTGTTACCTTGACCCGCCCTACAACCAGCATCCCTACGGCTCCAATTATTTTATGCTCAACCTAATAGCCGAGCATCGCCGCCCGTCGGAAATCTCTCGGGTTTCGGGCATTCCGGCGGATTGGAATCGTTCGGCTTACAATTCTCCGGCGCGGGCGCGCGAGTCGCTCTTCCGTTTAGTCGAGCAATGCCCGGCGAAGTACCTGCTCATCTCCTACAACTCGGAGGGCTTCATCGGTCGCGAGGAATTGACGGACTTTCTCGGCAAACTCGGGCGCGTCGCATGCCGAGAGACCCCCTACAACGCCTTCCGGGGCAGCCGCAACCTGCGCTCCCGGCCTCTGCGTGTTCGCGAATATCTCTTCGTTCTGGAACGGAGCTGAGGGGAAAGCCGCGCCGGACTCAGACCTGATCCTCCGGCAGAGCCTCAGCCGCAAAGCAGCGGCGCGTCGTCACGTAGATAAACACGAGACCGACGACGACGGCCATGCTGCCGTAGAGTAAAAAGGTCGGCGTGCTGCAGGGATTGCTGACCGCCGAGGAGAGGTACATGACCAGCAGGTTGCCGAGTGTGGAGGTGAGATACCAGAAGCTCAGCACGATGCTCTTCATATTTTTGCCGGCAGCCGTGTAGGCGTATTCGAGGCCGGTGGTGCTCACGAGAATCTCGGAAGTGGTGAGAATGAGGTAGGGGAGGCATTGCCAGAGGATGCTCAGCTGAGCGCCGTGCTCAAGCTGCGTCTGAATGCCGGCGACGGCGAAATACGAGACGCCGGCCAGCACGATGCCGACACCCATGCGCTTGAGCGGAGCGCCCCACTTGCCGATGCGCGGGTAGATGAGCAGCGTGACAAGCGGCACGAGAATCATCACGAAAAGGGGATTGATGCTTTGAATCTCCTCGGCTCCGAAGCGCCATTCACGGCCAAAGAGGCCGAATTGCAGAGGCGTCATGCGATCCCCTTGGAGCACCCAGCTCGACATCGTTTGGTCGAAAAGGCTCCAGAAGGGGATAATCATCAGAAAGACAATGAGCACGCGAAACATGTTGCGCGCTTCGATCCGCCGTTCGCGGCTGTAGTGCGCCTCCAGCTCGGCGCGTTTGCAGTAGAGCATGCTGCCGGCCGTGCCGAAGAAACCGCTGAGGCGGAAGCTGGCCGCAAGCCTCAAGCCCGCCAGCACCAAAGCCGCCACAAACAACAGAAGCATGATCAGACCGCAGAAAGACGCCGCCGCTGCACCCAGCCCGCTGAGCAGCGCCATCTTCTCTGCCCCCGTGTAGACCCACCAGCCCAGCAGGACGACGATGGGGGCAATGACGATGAAGGCAGCGATGCAGAGAGCCGTGTCCGTCGCCTTGCTCACCTTCTGAGCCCCGTAGCGCTCGCAGGCGCGGGCCCTCCCCAGAAAGAGCCGAGTGGCAAGAGCCGGCAGAAACTCCGGCTGCGTGGGCTTTTTGTGCTGATAGTGCCGGCGCCCGCACCAGAAGATGAAGGTGGCGATGGCCATGAAGATGCCGGGTATCCCGAAGGCCCAACCGTAACCGAGGCTTTGCCGCGCCCACGGTACGACGAGGAAGGAGAAGAAGGAGCCGAGGTTGATGGACCAGTAGAAGGCGGCGTAGATGCGCGTCATCACGACGGAATCCTTCATGCCCTCGACCTGATCACCCACAAAGGCTGAAACGCAGGGTTTGATGCCGCCGGCACCGACGGCAATGATGAACAGACCGGTGAAGAGGATGGTCCTCTTGGTGTCGATATCACCCGTCAGATCGGCCAGCGCGAGCACACCGTGCCCGATGCAGTAGAAGAGCGAGACGTAGAGAATGGTGTGGTAACGCCCCAGAAAACGGTCGGCGACCCAAGCCCCGAGCATGGGCAGAATGTAGATGAGCGCAATGAAGAGGTGCGAGACCGCCATGGCGTCCTTCTCGCTCATCAGCAGCATCGACGTCATGTAAAGCGTCAGAATACTGCGCATGCCGTAAAAGCTGAACCGCTCACAGGCCTCATTGCCTACGATGTATTTAGTCTGGGGAGGCAGGCTGCGCGCCATGGTGATTCAGCTTGTGCGGGTGGGTGACCTGTGTCGGACGGGAAGGGATGGGGGAAGGAGATGTGCGGCCGGGCGGCCGGGCATTTCGGCGCGAACGATCAGTCTCTGCCGGAGGCGTTTTCGGAGAGCTTCAGCTCGTAACGCTGGTAGGCGCTCAGCAGCCAGTCGCGAATGAGCATCTGCTTGAGCGACGAATTGGCCTGCATCGAGAAAATCATGCGCGAGGTGCGGTACGCATCGTCATCGGTGACCGTGCGCGACGTGACGATGGCGAGGCTGGCGCCTTCCTCCGAGATCTGAGGTTCCGCGACCTTGTTGGAAGGCACCGACAGCAGCGTCTCCATGGTATAACCCGTCGGCAGCGTGCTCCGCGACTGAAGAGAGCAGGGGCCGAAGTCGCTCACCTGTCCGCCCATCGCATGAGCCATGGTGAAGGCGGCGTCGCCTTGGCCCTCGGCCAGCGCCTTGTCCAAAGCCTCCCGGAGCTCGTTGCCTGCCTTGGTAATCGCACTGAGCTCGTTTTGCTTGCGCAGGTCCGTGAGCGCCTTCTCACGAGCCTCCTCGTAGCTCAACACAGTAGGAGCATCGACAGCCTCGACGCGCATGATAATACTCTTGCCCTCGTGGCTGAAGGGACCGCACAGCTGGCTCATGCGCGCCAAGCCCTCGGTATTACCGGCAGCGAGAGCCTTTTCGTAGTCGGCGAGCGCCGGTGCATTGCCGGGCTTGACAGAGGTGAATGCCAGCTGCCCGAGCGTGGCTTGTCCGCCGCCGGCGACGGGCACCTCAAGCTTGAGAGCCTCGGGCAGCTCGCCCAACGTGCAGATCGGCAAGGTTTCCTTCGCGAAGCTGAAAGGCGGGTTTTCCGGACTCTCGGCATTGCTTTGCAGAATAGTCTCAAGACCGCGGCCGGCGCTTTCATGCACCTGCATCATCACCTGGCTGGTGACGTTATTGTTCATCGAACCGCTCTTGGCCGTGAGCGTGTAGACCGTCACAATGCGGCGCTCATCAGTCTTGTAATTATCCTTGTTCAGCTCCCAGAAAGCCTTAATTTGCTCCTCCGTAGGCTCGGCGGGCGCCTCGACGGCCGAAGCCGGAAGCCACACTCTCTTGCCCGAGAAGTTCTGAAAGAGAACATCCGTGATCAGCATCTGCGTCGACGGATGGGTGCTCAGGCTGCCCGTGTGCAGCTCGCAGAGCGCATTCCACGTGATAATATCGGCCACCAGCTCGCGGAAAGCGCGCTCCTGCGAGGTGCTGTGATCCGCCTCGCGCCCGCTGAGTTGGTTGTAGCGTTGCTCGCTGAACTGCCCGTTCTCCATGAGGCAGGGCAGCTGGTGCAGGTAGGCGTCAATCTGCTCGCGGCTCGGGCGCAGACCGAGCTCCTCGCCCTCGCGGCGGATGATGGCGCGGGTGATGGCCACATTCGTCTCGGCGCGCTTGGTGGGCGCCATGCTCCAGAGCTGCAGCGTCATCTGCAACTGCGCGCGAGAGAGCACGAGCGGCGAATCGGCATTGCTCTCATACCAAGCCTCCATGGCAGCCGCCTCGTCGTCGTCAATCTTCTGATTCTTGTTCTTGTCAAAGGCATTGCGCACCATGTTATCGCAGGCGTAAATCATGCGGCTGAGGCCGGCGCTGCCGCCTTCCCCGAGATTCAGATAGTCCTCGTAGCTGTAGTTGGTATCGCCGACCTTGAAGTAGTAATCGCGCGAGAAAAGGGAACTGTTGCCGGCGTAGTCCATCACGATGAGGCCGGTACCGACGCCGGCGATGGCAATGAGAACGATGACGGAATTGCGGCGGATGAAGTCAAGAATGTTCATGGCGTAACGAATGACGACCCCGATTCGGGCGGGGGAAGGTAACGCGCACTATTGTACCTGAAAATCACGCCCTTGCAAGTCCAAAAGAACCCACGACGTGTCATTCGCCGAGGGCGTCAGTAGAAGAAGAGCCCCTGCCATCGGGGCTCCTTCATTCAGCCCCTCTCCTCAGAGCACACCCTCATCGCCGGTATCATAGAGGCTGAGTCGCAGAAAGCCTACGGCACTTTCCGCCGCGCGAAGCGGCGCGGATAGCAGAGGCTGCACCTTGAATCGCCGCATCACCAGCCCGTCTTGCGACAGACCGAGAACCATTATGCGCCGCATACCCTCGGAACCTCTTGAGCAAACATACATGCAGCCATAAATCAAAAGAGGACCTCATACAGCAATTGACAAAGCAGCCCGCATCAACCCGCCGGCGGCAGAGACAGCGCATCATCCTCCCCCACCGGAATCACCAGCACCGGCGCCTCCTGAGGCGCCTGAGACCCCTCGTGCAGCAAACGCGCCCGCACCCGAATCTCCCCCGGCACATCCCCCACGCGAATCAGCAGCGGCGCAGACCCCCACTCCACCTGACGCGGAGCCCCATCCACCGCCACCCCGGCACCCTCCACCGAAAACTGCACCCAATCATTGCTCAAACGCTTCACCGACCCCGCATCATCCGTCACCTCCGCCACCACCGGCACCAGAGACGACCCATCCGCCCGCAAATCCGGCAAAGACGCATCCACCCGCAGCCGCAAGCGAGACGGGCGGCGCGCCGGGCGCACCACATCGCGGCACACCACCTTACCGTCAATCAGCCCCTCCGCCACCATCACATCCTCAGCCAACTTCCGCTTGCGCGTCACAGCCCCTTACTGCGCTGGAACTCCCAAGCACCCTCAAACACCACCGGCAAATAACCGCCCAAATGCTGCCCCACCTCAACACCGTCAACAAACACCCGGCAGCGCCCCATCACCCCCTCAAAATAAAGCAACTGGCGGCGGCCCTCCTCACCCTTCGGCAACTCGAACGTGCGGCGATACCAAGCCGGCCCCTGATAATTGCGACCGCCGCTGGCCTCAGCCGGCAGCACACCATCCACGGAATGCGGCAGCGTCACCCGCTCGCGGAACGCATCCGCCGCCGGCGGATTCTTCCCGCCGCGCACAAAATCCCAGCCCTCATTCAAGCGATAACAGCGGCGCCCAGGCGCCTGCGCATCACCCCCATCCGGCGCCCCGGCCACCGTCAAATGCTCCGCCCGCACCACCGCCGGCGACGGCTCCGTCCCATTCGTGAGCCCTGCCGCCGGCGCAGCCGCCCCCTGAGCCATCACCAACGAGCCCCCCGCGCCCAGCACGGCCATGCTGAAAGAGAGTAAAAGAGACCTCATACGCTCCTACCCCTACCACAAACATAGGCCCGCTGTCAAGCCCGGAGAAGAGAGCCGCAGGGCACACGAGGGGATCAAGAACCATGTTTTTGATCGAGAAGAAGAGAACGGAGAAGTGAAGTGAAGAACTTAACAGGTGGTATTGCCGCTATTGGGCAGATCGTCGATCCTTATAGAATGCGACGGGTATATTGAAACTGATATTGTTGTGAATTCGGAAAGTGTTCCTAAGGCGATTTCTTTTCTTCCATTTTTCACGCAGTTCTGATGAGTTCGTTTAATGTAAGTTGTTACAGAAGCCCCCGTCTTAAGATCTATACAGTCGTACTTCTTTTTAGGATCCCAATCCATATTCCTCATAATATTCTTTCTGAGAATCCCATATACCTCATCAGATAAGTTAACGAAAGGTTTACAGATGATCATATGTTTCTTTTCTGAAATTCTGGCTCTTACGATAGTTAGTTTAGAGGGTTTGTATTTTTTCTCACCTTTGTATCTTATAGATCTGCATATTGCTTCAGCTTGTCGCGTGCTCATTGCACAATGAGCTCCCAAGATGACACCGTATAATTTACGAGATAAAGATGTAGTATAAAAAGATCCATTTTCGTATTCAAGCCCTTCATCTAGCAAAAATCGGAATTCTCTTTCATAGCTCCAATCGAGCGGTTTGATGCTAAGAAGATCTTTTATGAGTTTTTCCGATGCTAATAAGTTGCCATTTGGATTTTTTACAATATAGTTTTTGAATTTTAATCTGTCTTTTGAATATATAACTGGAAAAAAGATATAATCTTTTTCTATGTCCAACAGAGATTTGAATCTAAAGACTAGGCATACTCCTTTATGCGAATCTGCATAATGGCCCCACATTAACAGAGAAGAACAGTTTGATGACATGCAGACTGCTGGATGGAAAGAGTCTCTCGTACGTTCGTACCAGAATGATTTGAAATCAAGAATATCTATCTTATCATTGCTATCCTTGACATCATCAGTATCAAACGACGGCAATATTTCTAGCGGGTCGTTGCTGTGACCAAGTTGCGTGACCTTAATTCTTACTACATTATTATTGATTATTTTAGCGAGATTCTCTGCTCTTGTATAATAAAACAAATAAAAGTAACCGTTTTTATCTGGGTTCAGGATCGACGTCATATCTCAACCAAGGAAAATAATTCAGATGTTGACACAAATATTTTTTTATAATGGTATATTCTTAAGCAATAAACAAGAGATACATAGGAACTGTTTATGTGCAAGAAAATCATATTAAGAATATTTATGTGATATTTCTATCCAGAGTGATTTAATCTTAAATGAGACTTCGACAATGCGCTTTTGCTCATCCAGAGGAGGGATTGGAATAAGTAACGAATTTAGCTGTGCAGCATTCGCGCGTGGCATTTTAACGCCATATGACAAGCTATTGATCTGATAAAGATATTCTGGTGAGATTAAAATAGCCTTCAGATATTCAGGTATACTTTGGGCAAATAGTTTAACTGGCACTATTTCGGTTGTACAGTATCCGTCGTTATCTGCTATTACTACTTTGTTTAGATACGGGCGAAGCTTACTATACAAAAGCATCCCCTTGAAGAATCGATACTTGTTGCTCGAAGATTTGCGATCAGCTAGAGTAATGTGTTTTAAAACTCTCCCAGTTTGTGATTCAATGTCTTCCAAATCCAAGACCCACGTGTCAGAGGGAGCATCCTGCACGGAGGATGCCGGGATTCCTCCGTATTGGCAATAGTTCTCCAGCCTCACCCACTCCCAACTCTCGGGAATATCGAAGGGAATCTCGTCGGAGATGTCTTTTTCCGAGCCGTCGGGGAAGAGCTCGAAGATGCCGCCGGAGCGGCGCTCGATACGGCTCGACGGGCCGGCTTTGCGCTTGCCGGGCAGGGCGGCGCGCTCTTTTGCGATGCGCTCCAGCAGGGCCGAGGCGGGTTCCTCCTTCGGATCCTGCGCGACGAGCTTGCCCTCGATGGCCGCTTGCAGCAGCTGCTGCCTCAGGCTGGTGGGCGTTTCATGGAGGATGCGGCGCATGCGTCGGTGGCTTTCTCGCAGGATGTCCAGTTGTTTCAGTTGGCGCTCTAAGGCGTCGACGATGCGGTGTTGCTCTTGAAGGGGGGGAAGAGGAATGAGGGTTTTGCCGAATTCCGTTCCCGATATTTCTGCAAAAGTTGTACCCGAAGCTCTATGTTTGATATCATCAGTTAAGGCGATGAGAGAATAGTATACATAGTCTGACAGGCCATCGTAGTTAAAAGCAACCGATTTGAAGCCTTGATTCGTGTACAATGCGGTTTCAGCTATTGCAACGTAACCTATAGGCGCTCGACTTGAAAAAACAACTGAGCCGGGCGGCAATTCCTTTGCAGACGATTTGAGTACACCTTTAGGTGAAATATACTTGCTCCCGTGCGATACGTATTTCCCTCTAAGATCTCTCATGTCCGCCGGTGTAATCCACGGGACCCCGCCATCCCACAATGAAGGGTCAGAAGTCGAAGGTGTCCCTCCGCCGACAATTGTACCCATCGAGGAAAGCCTCACCCACTCCCAGCTGCTGGGGATCTCAAAGGGCAGTTCATCATCGATGCAGACGGGCGTAGAGCCGTCCACGCTCTCGTAGAAATGCCCGTCGCGGCGCTCGATGCGCGAGCTTGATTTGGGCTTTTTGATCTTTTTCTCGCGGATCAGCCGGCTGCGCTCGGCGGCGATGCGTTCCAGCAGGGCCGAGGTGGGCTCTTCCCCGTCGTTCTGGTCGACGAGCTCACCGCGGATGGCGGCATCGAGCAGCTTTTTGCGCAGGGCGTCGATGATGGCTTCGATGCGGTCGCTCATGCCTCGGGGGTGTCGTTGAGGTTCAGCAGTTTCTCGAGCTCGGAGAAGGCGGCCTGTTCGCGTTGCAGCTCTTCGCGCAGCATGTGCATCAGGTCTTCGATGCTGCCCTCGATGCTCTCCTCTTCGTCCTTGAGCCATTTGAGATCGAGCGAGCTTTTGTCTCGCGCCAGAATCTCCTCGCGGGTGAAGCAGCGCCAGCGCTCGTCTTGCACCGCGCGGCGGTCGGCTGCTTCGTAGGCTTGGACGAAGCCGGCGTAGTGCTCCTCCGTCATCGGGTTTGTCTTGCCGAAGCGCGGCATGTTGGTGCGCAGATCGTAGACCCAGACTTCCCGCGTGTTGCCGCTGTCTTTCTGCCCGCGCGTGAAGAAGAGCACGTTTGTCTTGACGCCCTGAGCGTAGAAGATGCCCGAGGGCAGGCGCAGGATGGTGTGCAGGTTGCACTTCTCCATCAGGTCGCGGCGAATGCGCTCGCCGTCGTTGTCCGCAAAGAGGACGTTGTCGGGCACGACGACGGCGGCGCGCGCTTTCCCCGTCGGGCGCAGGCTGCGGTAGATGTGTTGCAGGAAGTTGAGCTGCTTGTTGCTGGTGGGGTAGGTGAGGTCGTCTCGCGTGGCGCGCTCGCCGCCGCGCTTGGTGCCGAAGGGCGGGTTGGTGAGCACGACGTCGTAGTTGCGCAGTTTTTTGCCGTCGTTGGAGAGGGTGTCGGCGTTGAGAATCTCGCCGTCCAGCCCGTGCAGCATGGCGTTCATGAGGGCCAGGCGGTGGGTGTCTTTGACGAGCTCGCAGCCCGTGAAGGCTTCCCGGATTTCAAAGAGAGATTCGTCTTCGCTGAGGCTGAAGAAGTCATCGCTGTGCTCGCGCACGTATTGCGCGGCGGCGATCATGAAGCCGAAGGTGCCGCAGGCGGGGTCATTGCAGCGTTCGCCGGGCTGGGGTTTGATGAGTCGGGTGATGACGTTGATGAGGGGGCGCGGGGTGAAGTATTGGCCGGCGCCGGATTTTTTCTCATTGGCGTTTTTCTCCAGCAGTCCTTCGTAGAGGTTGCCGAGGCCTTCTTCTCGCGCGGAGTACCAGTCGAGCGCGTCGATGGTGCTGATGATTTTCTCGAGGTTGGCGGGTTCGGCGATCTGGGAGACGGCGCCGCTGTAGATGGCTTGCAGGTGCTTGCTGCCTTCGCGCCCGAGGCGCTCGAGCAGGGCTTTGTAGCCGCTTTTGAGTTCGGTGCCGCTGAGGGCGGTGAGGGTGTCCCAGCGGCAGTCGGGGGGGATGTGCTCTTCGGTGCCGGTTTCTTTGGCCATTTTGAGGAAGAGCAGGTAGGTGAGCTCGGTGACGTACTGGTGGTAGGTGATGCCGTCGTCGCGCAGGACGTTGCAGAGGTTCCAGAGTTTGGAGACGATTTCCTGGGTGGTCATGCTGTGCGTTCGCTGTGGTAGAGGTATTGGTTCAGTTCGGTGATGAGGGCATCGAGTTTGCCGTCAAAGATTTGGTTGAGGCGCCTGAAGCCGCCGTTCTGGCGGAAGCGCTGTTCTTCGTCGAAGGTGCCTCGGGTGAGGACGCTTTCGTTGATGAGGTATTTTTCGATGCGCTCCAGCCAGTTGAGCTCGGTTTTGTTGAAGTTGTGGGCTTGCCGCAGTTTTGCGATGGCGCGGCTGATGCGCTCGCGGTGGTTTTGCAGGGGGATGCCCATGGCTTGCTGCCGGATGATGCTGATGATGTCTGCGGCGATGTCGGCGTTGCTCAGCTGTGAGAGGGCGGTGTTGAGTTGCTGCTCGGTGTAGCCGGCGCGGGCGAGTTCTCGCTCGAGCGATTTGAGGGCTTGGCGCGTGAGGTCGGCGGGTTTGGTGCAGATGAGGTTCAGCGCGGTGATTTTGTCTCGGTTCTCGCGGATGAAGCGGGTGAAGGCTTGCAGGTAGTCTTCTGCATCCATGGTGCCGCTGCCGAAGCCGCGGCTGTGCCGAAGCTCGCCGTCGGGCTTGTCGGAGATGAGGGTGGGGACGCCGCGCAGGTGCACTTGGTCGAGCCACACGAAGAGGGGGCGGTGGCTCAGGAGGGTTTCTTTGGCTTCGCGGGGCGGCTGGTTGCGCAGGCTTTCAATGAAGGCGGCGGGGTGGCTGCCTTCGGTGTGGTCGGCAAAGTGGCTGTTGAAGCTGCGGCGCTCGGCTTCGGTGACGCGCAGGATTTTGCGGCGGAGTTTGACGATGATGTGGCTGATGTGTTCGCTGATGAGCTCGGGGTCGCTCAGGGTGTTGAGTCCGTCGATGAGTTCGGTGAAGCTGTGGCCGGGGCTCGCGCCGATGGGCTGCATGGTGTCGACCTGCTGCATGGCTTCGCAGACGCCGACGCAGTCGTAGATGTCGAAGTGGTCTTTGTTGATTTCCGGGCAGAGGCGGGTGGCCCGGCCTTTCATCTGCTCGAAGAGGATGCGTGATTTGACGCGCCTCAGGAAGACGAGTTTGGTGATGGAGGGGACGTCGACGCCGGTGGTCAGCAGGTCGACGGTGACGACGATGGAGGGGTATTCTTCGTTCTTGAAGCGCCGGATGGCTTCGCGGATGCGCTCGCGGCTTCCGTTGGCGACGCTGCCGGTGATTTTGAGGATGGCGCGGCTGTCGACGCCCTGCGGGGCGTAGATGTCTCGCAGGATGTTGACGATGAGGTCTGCGTGTTTGTCGTTGACGGCGAAGATGAGGGTTTTGCCCTGGGTTTTGGAGGCCTCGGGGTCGATGTCTCGGGCGACTTCGCGCAGGACTTCGCGGTTGAAGGCTTCGGTGATGACTCGGCGGTTGAATTGATCGACGTCGTAGTTGATTTCGTCGGCGATTTCCCAGTGCTTGACTTCTTCGCCGGCGTAGTAGCCGGAGACGTCTTCGCCCGGTTCAAAGCGGATGCCGTCGCGGCTGAGTTTGGTTGTGATGAGGTGCGGGGCGTCGTGGTCGACGAGGTAGCCGTCGAGGACGGCTTCGGCGTAGGAGTAGATGAAGACGGGCGCGCCGAAGATTTGTGTGGTGTGCAGGGCGGGGGTGGCGGTGAGGCCGATTTTGACGGCGTCGAAGTAGTCGATGACGCTGCGGTATTTGCTCTGGTAGTCGCGCTGGTCGCTGAAGAAGAGCTCGGCTTGGCTCATTTCCTTGTCGAGGATGTAGCCGCGGTGGGCTTCGTCGACGATGATGAGGTCGTAGTCGCTGACGGCGGGTTTTCTCTCGTCGTCTGCGGCGTAGAGCAGGCGCTTGACGAGGCCTTGGACGGTGGAGATGTGGATGCGGGTTTCGCGCTCGGCGAGGGTTTCGCTGAGGCCTTTGATGTTGTAGATGGCGTCGAGGGTCAGGAGGTCTTCGAGGCGCACTTCGCGGAAGACGTCGAGGGCTTGTTCGCCGAGTTCCGTTCTGTCGACGAGGAAGAGGATGCGGCGAAAGCGCTCGCTTTTCAGGAAGCGGTAGATCATGCCGAGCACGGTGCGCGTTTTGCCGGTGCCGGTGGCCATGGCCAGCAGGATGCTGCGGCGCCCGTCGATGATGGCTTGCTCGGCGGCGTTGATGGCTTTGAGCTGGTAGGGGCGCAGGTTGAGGCCTGCGGGGTCTGTGAGGAGGTCTCGCGGCAGGGTTTCGAGGCGCTGGTTTTTGTCGGCGATGTTTTCGCTGAGCTTGTGCAGGAGGCCTTCGGGGCTCATCCAGCCGTGCAGGGCGTCCGGGGTGTTGCTGTCTCGGCGCAGATCCAGCCACCAGATGCCGGAGTGGGTTCTGAGTTGTTCGCTGTAGGCTCTCCCGTTGGTGGAGAAGATGAAGGGGACGCGGTATGCTCCCCAGCTTCCGGAGCTGTATTTGAGGTCTTCAGGGCGCAGGCTGCGGGCGTATTCCCGCCCTTGGTAGTCGAGCTCGGCGGTGATGTCTTTCCCCCATTTCTTGGCTTCGATGAGGCCGACGAGCTGCTCGCCGATGAAGAGGGCGTAGTCGGCGAAGCCTCCGCTGACGATGTCGGAGTTCACGGGCCATTCGGCGATGGCGATGTTGCGCCCCGGGCTCGGGCGGGTGCCGAGGGCATAGCGCAGCTTGGCGGTGTCGGCCTCCCAGCCGACTTGCCGCAGCTGGCTGTCGATGAGGGCACGCGTCTGCTTTTCACTCAGCTCGCCGGGGGCGGAGGGTGTGTCAAAGCCGGGGGTGTCGGGGTCTGTGTTCACGGGCGGGCCGGGGGCAAATCCTGCCGAGCTTATGATAGCACGGATGCGCCGCCCGTGCAAGGGGGTAAAACGGTGAGATGCAGCCCACCGCAGTGCTTTTTCTCCGCGGGGCGCTTGCTGCGCTCAAGTTAGGCCGAACTCACGGTGCTGCGCGGGCAAGGTGCCCCGCACTCGGGAAGCGCACTCAGGGCTGCGGAGCGGGGGCCGTCGGGGCAGTTGGGGCGCTTGGGGCGCTGGGGGTGGGGGTGCTGCGGCGGAGGTGCAGGATTTGCACGGCGTTGTCGGTGGGGCTGACGGGGATGAGGTTGCCGGGCCGGTTTTTGAGGCGCAGGTAGTGGGTGCCGCTGCGCGGGAGTTGGAGGGTGGCGAGTTTGCGGATGTCGTCGGTGGGGCCGGGGAGGGGGGCTTCGTCGATGAGGTTCCCCTTGTCGTCGATGAGTTGGATGATGGTGGGGCTCGCGGGGCGCGGCAGCAGTTCGACCATGAGTTTTTGTTTGGCGGGTTCTTGGCCGTTTTGCTCGCTCCAGGCGCGCGCGAGGCGGATGTAGCGGTCGGTGACGTCGATGGCGGGGATGCGGCTGTCGCGGTTCCAGACGGCGGGGAAGTAGTGCCCGGTGGGTTCGGCGGTGGCGGCCCAGATGCGTTGGGCGGGGTCGCGCGGGTCGATCATGGAGAGGTAGTCCATGACCCAAGGGGTGTTGAAGTCTTGCTCATTGAACTCGATCATGTGCCATTCGCCGTCAAACCAGGCTTCGACCCAGGTGTGGTTGCCGCGGATGTGGTTCCAGGTGAGCAGGCCGACGGCGCGCGCGGGGATGCCGACGGAACGCAGGGCGCAGATGAGCAGGATGCTTTGCCCGGTGCAGGAGACTTTTTTTTCTTCGAGCGCTTCCAGAGCACTCATGCAGGGGTGGCGCCGCTCGGGTGAGTAGATGACGCCCGTGGCTTTCGTCATGTTGGCGGCGATGGTGAGGACGGCTTCGCGCGCTGTTCGGCAGTTGCGGACGAGGGGCTTGAAGATGGCTTCGACGGTGGGGCGCCAGTTGCCGCGCTTTTCGTCAAAGACGGTGTCGGGGGTGAGGGCGTTGCGGACGATGTCTTCGGGGGCGCTGTTGCTCCACGGGTATTCGTCTGCGGCGCAGCAGAGGGTGATGAGGGGGAGGCTGAGCAGGGGGCAGAGGCTGTGGCGCAGCAGGCTGTTCATGGTGTCGGTTGGGGGGGAGGGAAAGGGGAGAGAGGGGGGGGCGGAGTGGGGGAGTGCGGGGGCGCGGGCTCGGGGCGTCAGCGGGGCGTCTCAGCGCGGGGCGGGGGGATGCTTGTTCCGCGGCTCAGAGGACGTCGCCGTAGAGGGTGAAGCCGGTGCATTCACGGATGCGGACGGGGACGATGCTGCCGATGGCGGCGTGCCCGTGCTCGATGATGACGGGTTTGTTCTGCGAGCTGCGGCCTTGGAGGCGGTCGGGGTTGGTTTTGCTGGGGCCTTCGACGAGGATGCTTTGGTCGCTGCCGACGAGGGCCATGTTGCGCTCGGTGGCGATGCGGTTGACGGTTTCGAGGAGGTCGTGGTTGCGCTCTTCTTTGACGCGCAGGCAGATTTGGTTGGCCATGGCGGCGGCGGGGGTGTCGCGCCGCGGGGAGTATTGGAAGATGAAGGCGTTGTCGAAGCGGACGTGTTCGACGGCGGCTTTGGTGAGTTGGTAGTCTTCGTCGGTTTCGCCGGGGAAGCCGACGATGATGTCGGTGGTGATGGCGAGGTCGGGCCGGGCTTCGCGCATGGAGTCGCAGAGGCGCAGGTATTTTTCGTTTTTGTAGGGGCGGCGCATGAGGCTGAGGATGCGGTCGCTGCCGCTCTGCATGGGGAAGTGGATGTGGCTGCAGAGTTTGGGGAGGTAGGTGTAGGCTTTGACGAGGTCTTCGCGGAAGCCGATGGGGTGCGGGGAGGTGAAGCGCAGGCGTTCGAGGCCGTCGATGTCGCTGAGTTTTTCCAGCAGGCGTACGAAGGCGCTTTTGCCGTTGATGAGGGGTTGGTCTTTGCCGTAGCGGTTGACGATTTGCCCGAGGAGGGTGATTTCTCGCACGCCGTTTTGGACGAGTTGCCGGGCTTCGCACAGGATGTCTTCCATGGGGCGGCTGCATTCGCTGCCGCGGGTGCTGGGGACGATGCAGTAGGAGCATTTCATGTCGCAGCCCTGCATGACGGAGACGTAGGCGGTGCAGCTGTTGTGGACGGGGAGGTGGTCTCGAATGGCGTTTTGGAAGCCTTGCTCTTGCCCGACGGCGCAGATGTGGGCGCCTTTTTTCGGGGCGCCGGGTTCGGGCTGGCCGAGGCGGCTGCGCAGCAGGCGGTTGCTGTATTCAAAGACGTGGTGGTATTGCTGGGTGCCGGTGACGAGGTCGAGCCGCGGGATGTCGCGGAAGAGGCTTTTCCCGCGGCTTTGGCTCATGCAGCCCATGAAGCCGTAGACGACCCAGGGTTTGGCGTCGGGGCGCGCGCAGAGGAGGCCCATTTTGCCGAGGGCTTTGAGTTCTGCTTTTTCGCGGACGGAGCAGGTGTTGATGAGGATGATGTCGGCTTCGGCTTCGTTTTGGGTGAGTTGGTAGCCGTGGCTCAGAAACATGCTGGCGACTTGCTCGGTGTCGCGCTCGTTCATCTGGCAACCGTAGGTTTTGATGAGGACGCTGGGCATGAGGGGGCGTGTGCGGTGGGTGAGGCGTGTTTCTCGGGAGGGATGGAGCCGGGGAGGGGCGGCGGCGCTGCGGCACGGCGGGCGGCGCGGCGGGGCTCAGGCGTCGTAGATGGTGGGGTCGGGGATGTCGGCGGCGATGAAGGCGTTGCGGCGTTCGCGGCAGGTGCCGCAGAGGCCGCAGTGGTGTTCGCCGCCTTTATAGCAGGAGTAGGTGTGGGCGAAGTCGACGTCGAGCATGGCTCCGAGCTGGACGATTTCTTCTTTGCTGCTGTCGATGAAGGGGCGGACAATTTCGAGCTTGGCGTAGGTGCCGAGGTGGATGGCGAGGCTCATGGCCATCATGAATTCTTCGCGGCAGTCGGGGTAGAGGTCGTGGTCGCCCGAGTGCGCGGCGATCACGATGCCTTCGGCTCCTTTGCTCTCGGCGATGCCGGCGGCGATGGCGAGGAAGATGCCGTTGCGGAAGGGTACGACGGTTTGCTTCATGTTTTTGTCGGCGTACTCTTCGGTGGGAATGGCGTCCGCGCCGCTGAGGAGGGCACTGCTGAGGTGCTGTGCAATGGCTTGGATGTCGATTTCGATGTAGGGGACTTGGAGCTGCTCGGCTTGCCAGCGGGCGCAGGCGAGTTCCTGCTCGGCGTGGTTGCTGCCGTAGCGGAAGGAGAGGGCGCAGATGACTTCGTGCCGGGTTTTGGCCCAGTGGAGGGCGGTGACGGAGTCGAGGCCGCCCGAGAGGAGTACGGCGACTTTCATGTGGGGACGGTGCGTTTTTTCGGGGAAAAAAGAGGTGAAAAGCTGAGGAAATGAGGCGGGGTGGGGTGAGGTGGGGACGGGGCGGCTCAGTTGGGGCGATTCTCGGGCTTGTGCTCGGCGATCGTTGTCAGCCGGATGCCGCCGCGTGCCCCGAAGCGGCCCTCCACCTTCATCCATGCAGGGTCGATGGCGGCGACGAGGTCGTCGAGGATGCGGTTGACGATCTGCTCGTTGAAGGCGGGATAGTTGCGGTAGGAGGCCAGATAATACTTGAGGCTCTTGGTCTCAACGATTTTGGCGGCCGGGCTGTAGGTGATGGTCAGGTGGCAGCTGTCGGGCTGGCCGGTGACGGGGCAGAGCGACGAGAATTCGCTGGTGTTGAGCTCGATGACGTAGGGGCGCTGCGGGGAGCGGTTGGGGAAGGCTTCGAGTTTGGCGTCGTCGGGCGAGCTGAAGAAGGCCGAGTGTTTGCCCAGCAGGGTGAGATCAGCGTTGGGTGTGGTGTCCATTCCGGTGATGAGGGGTTCGGGGTGCCGTTGCTGCCGCCTCACGCTTTCGTGAGGCGGTATTCATTCTTGCCGTCTTTCATGGCCCAGCCGAGCTCGGCGAGTTTGGCTCGCAGCTCGTCGGCTTTGGCCCAGTTTTTCTCTTGTCGGGCGGCCCAGCGTTCTTCGGCGATGGCGCGGATGTCGTCGGGGACTTCGATTTGTGCATCGGGGTCAGGCAGTTGCAGGCCCAGCGCCTCGGTGATGAGGCGGAAGCTGCGCCGCAGGGCCTCGGCTTCGGCCGGCTTGAGTTCGGCGGCTTTGACGCTCTTGATGGCGCTGAAGACGTGGCCGAGGGCTTCGGGGGTGTTGAGATCGTCCTCCAGGCTGGCCCATGCCGGCGCGAAGATGCCGGGGTCGGGGCGATTTTTGAGGAGGTCTCGGTAGGTCGGTTCTTTGGCGGCGGGGCAGGCGGCCGCGAGCTCTTTGTCGAAGCGGCCGAGTTTGTTGAGCGCGGCGGTGGCGTCTTTGAGGCCGCTGAGGGTGAAGTTGAGCGGGCGGCGGTAGTAGGCGCCCGCCAGCACGTAGCGCAGGGCGGCAGGGCTGTAGCCCATGTCGCTGAGCTGGTCGAGGGTGTACATGTTGCCGAGGCTCTTGCTCATCTTGGCGCCGTCGACGAGCAGGTGCGTCACGTGGAACCAGTGGCGGGCACTCTCGCCGCCGCAGGCGCAGCGGCTCTGTGCAATCTCGTTTTCGTGGTGGGGGAAGATGAGGTCGACGCCGCCGGAATGCAGGTCAAAGGTGTCGCCGAGGTATTTGTGGCTCATCGCCGAGCATTCCAAGTGCCAGCCGGGGCGGCCTTCTCCCCAGGGCGAGGGCCAGTAGTTCGGGCCGTCCTCGGGGCGGCGCGCCTTCCAGAGGACGAAGTCTGCCACGCTGTCTTTTTCATACTCGTCGGCGTCGGCGCGGGTGTTGGCCGTTTTGCCGAGGTTGAGCTCTTGGCGATCGAGGTGCGCCAAGCGGCCGTAGTCGCTGTACGAGGAGATGCGGAAGTAGACGGAGCCGTCTTCACTGCGGTAGGCGTGCCCCTTCTCCATGAGTTTTTCGACGAGCTCGATCTGCTCTTTGATGTGGCCGACGGCGCTGGGTTCGACATGCGGAGGCAGGCAGTTGAGCGCCTTGCAGTCGGCGTGAAATTTCTCCGTCCAGACGGCGGTGTAGTCGGCCAGCGCCTGATGCTGAGCTTGGGAGTTGCGGATGGTCTTGTCGTCCACATCGGTGATGTTGCGCACATGCTTGGTGCGCAGCCCGCCCAGCTCGACGACGCGGCGAAACACATCCTGCACGACGAAGGTGCGGAAGTTGCCGATGTGGGCCGCCGCATACACGGTCGGTCCGCAACAGTAGAAGCGGAGTGTCTTTCCGTCTTCCGCCTGCACGAGCTTCAGAGCTCCCGACTGTGTATCGTATAAGTTCAACATAGCAGCGCCAGTATGCCCCGATTCGGCGCTGCTGTCAAGCTTCACTTGCGCTTACGGGGGCGGCCTCGGCTTGCGCTGCGGCCGCGGGCTGAGCTGCGGTTTCTCGCTCGGGGGTGGCCGCAGGCTGAGCTTCGGCCTCGGGCCGGGGGGTGGCCGCCGCAGGCTCAGGCGCGGCTGCGGGCTGAGCTGCGGTTTCTCGCTCGGGGGTGGCCGCAGGCTGAGCTTCGGCCTCGGGCCGGGGGGTGGCCGCCGCAGGCTCAGGCGCGGCTGCGGGCTGAGCTGTGGCCTTGGGCTCGGGTGCGGCTACGGGTTGAGCTGCGGCCGCAGGCTGAGCTGTGGCTTCGGGTTGAGCTGTGGACTTAGGCTCGGGTGCGGCTTCGGGTTGAGCTACGGCTTCGGGCTTGGGTGCGGGCTGCGCTGTGTCGGCGGGGGCTTCTTCCGGCTTGTCTTGGGCGTGCTGGCGAGCCTGCCGCCATTGGCGTATGACTTCTTTGATCTGGGTGCTGCACTCGTCGCTGCTCGGGAAGAAGATGGCGCCGGGTTGCTCATGCTGCGATGCCGCCTCGCGGTCGCCGGGGTTGTCACTGCCGGGGTTGTCACTGCCGGGGTTTCGGGAGGGAGGCTCGGAGATTCCGGTGGCCGCAGGTGCCGTCGGGAAGGGCTGCACCCTGTAGCATCGGCGGAGAATCAGCTGCTTCGGGTGATCTTTGTCGCTCGGTCTGAACCAGACTTCGAAGGAGACGCCGAAGAAGTTGTGGGCTTCGCCTTTTTTGATGATGAAGAGCGGCAGGTTGGCATGCTGCTGTTTGCCGGTCTTTCTGAGGGGCTCGGGCAGCAGGGCGTCACCGGGGATGTCGTGCCGGAAGAGAATGTCTTTCTCGTCGGAGAAACGGGCTTCGCAGTTGAAGATGCGGAGCATTTCGTTGTTGCTCAGGTCGGAGATGACGAGGGTGAGGAGGCCGGGCTCACGGGTGTTGCAGTAGATTTCAGCCTGATAGACGCCGACTTGGGTGAGGGGCTCCGAGACGCGGAGCTCGGGCGTGCTGCCCGCGATGCTCCTTTGGCCGTTGCACATGGCTTCGATGGTGGCTTCGTCGGGTTTTTCGGCGAGCTCCTGCATGCTTGCGTCGATGGCTTGCAGGGCGGCGTTGAGAGCTTGTTTGCACTCTTCGGCGTTCTGCATGCCGCGTGCCGCGAGTTGCAGGTAGTGCCGACCGCCGAGGTCGATGGCGATGTCGGGCATGGATTCTCCGCTGGCTGCGGGGGAGGGCATGCGATCTCCCGGCTTGACGACGATATAGCCTTCCGGCAGTTCGCTGCCGTTTTCGAGCGAGCAGAAGTTGGCATGCACGACGCGCAGGGTGTTATTGCGCGTGGGCAGGCAGACCATCATGTGACCGGGTTCGGTGTGGAAGGCTTGCGTGCGCGGGGTGTGCGACCAACGGGGCGCGCGGCTCAGGTATTGCTCGAGCAAGTCGGTATGCTCTTGTTCGAGGCGGCTGAGGTTGGGCGTGAGGGCCACGGTGCTCGTTTGCACATCGGCATCGCCGATGTGCAGGCAGAGCGAACTCGGCCCCCTCAGACGATCGCCGGCGTTGTAGAGGATGTCGTTGTTTTGGATGGGGTTGGTGTCCCGCGGCAGGGGGAGCGGCGGCGTGTCGGCCACCAAGGCTATGGTGACCCAGAGGCCGGCGGCGATGCCCCAGCTTGCCAGCCAGTACAGGAGGTGGATGAGGGAGGGCGTGTAGCGCAGCGTCACCAGGTAGTAGAGCATGACGGCTGCGGCGAGGATGACGGAGCCGAGGAAGCAGCAGGTGACGATCATGCCGGGCAGGGCGGCGTCCGCCGCCCACTCGGGCAGCCACGCGAGTTTGGGCTGCCAGAGGAGCAGGGCGCTGCTGAGCAGGAAAATCAGGGCGAAGACGGCGTGGAGGTATCGGGAAGCGCCCAGCAGCCGCGAGAGCTTCGAGCGGTCAATCATGGTCGGTTGCAAAGAGCTCGGGGTGGTCGAGGATGAACTGTGCCGCGCGGAGCTTCGGGCTGTCGCTGCGTTCATAGATGTATTGCTGGCGCAGGTTCTGCCAGCGCTCATCGGTGAGGGGCCCGAGGGTGAGAGCTTTTTCGATGATTCGGGCGTGCGCGTGGGCCCCGAGATTGTGGAGGATGCCCGGCGCTTTTTCCAAGTCTCCGGCCTGCATCAGGGCGGGTTCATCGCGCGTGACGGCGCGGTGGATGCGGCAGCAGGTGATGAGCTCTTCGAGTTGTTCGGCGTGGACGCCGCTGAGCCGCTCGCGGTAGGGGGCGAGCCGGTCGGCTTCCGGCTCGGGAAGCCCGAGATGGCGGAGTTGCATGACGCGCGCGGCGCACACCATTTGGGGGTCGTGGGAGCTGAGGTAGGGCTCGATGTCCGGCCAGGCTTTGTCGCCTTCCTGATTCATCAGCATGTCGAGAATTAGGGCGAGAGGGGCGGCGGCGTTGCAGTCGATTTGATCGTCGACGGAGGCCGGCAGCATGGTGCGGAGCCGGGCCGCGGCTTGCCGCAGTTTATCTGAAGGGATGGTGCAGCGCAGGTCGCGCAGGATTTCGAGCAGGGCGCCCGGCGTGCTCTCGATGAAGTGTTCGGCGTGCTCCCAGTAGGGGAGCTCGGCCATGCGCTTGTCGAAGTCAGCGCCGTCGGCCAGCTGCAGGAAGCGCAGGGTGTTGGCCATGGCGTTTTTCTGCACGGGGCCCGAGAGCGGGCGGCTCATCAGCTCGTCGAGCAGCTCCCAAGCCCGGGGTGCCAGCGGTTTGACGGCTGCGGCAAGCAGCTCTTGCCGGGCGGGCTCGGGCAGGTCGCTGTCCCACTGCCTGAGCTTTTTGCGGATGTAGTTGATGAGGGAGGCGAGGCTGTCGTCGGCGGGGCTCTCCTTCGGCAGCGCACCGACCAGTTTGTCGTCCAGCAGTTGGCGGTAGAAATCGCCGTCGGCCATCAGGTAGAGCTGGGCGCTGTTTCCCTCCGGCGTCGTCGTCAGGGGGTTGGCGCCTTTGTGAAGCAGGCTGCGGATGCGATTGCGGAGCAGCTCGGTGATGCAATCCGGCATCTTGCCTCGGGCCGCCAGCAGTCGGCTCGCTTCGAGCAGTTCGTGATCCTGCGTGCCCGAGCGCGCTATCGGGGCGGTGTTCCCGGGCGCGGAAGGCGGGGGAGCGGGGGCCGCAGCAGGTGGCTCCGCCGGAGTCGGCACAGCGCTGCCGTCTTCGGCCGCCCGGAGCTGCGGGACTTGCAGCAGAAGGGGCAACAGAGGCAGAAGGGACTGTCTGTACGCTTTATTCATGGTGGGCTTCGCTTGCTGTTGCGGAGATCGGCGCCAAGAAGGCGTCCGCATGGCGGAAGATGTAGCGGGAGGTGGCCATTTCAAGCTCGAAGGCGGCGGAGGCCATGCCTGCGGCGAGCTCGTCGAGTTTGTCGGGTCGGTCGAGATTCTGCGAGAGTTCGCGGTAGAATGTTTCGGCTCGGGGGATGCCGAGTTCGGCGATGTCTTGCAGCAGCTGCTCGATTTGTTGACGGCTGAGTTTGCCGAACCAGAGCTCTTGCAGAGAGCTCAGGCGCAGGGCCCGGGCCAGAACCTCCGAGTCGGCCGTCCGGCCGTGGCGGTTCAGCCACTCCTGCACGTTTTGGTCCTGCCCGGTCGGAAGCCCTCGGCAGAGGAGCAGGGCGCGCCACGCGCCGGCGGCAAGGGGCAGGCGCTCGTCGTTGAGAAGCGGCTCGATGGCGGGTTCCGCATCGGGGCAGCGGGCCAGCAGTTCGAGCAGCAGGGCGCTGAGCTCGCCGTCGTCTTCCGCCAGAGCCTTTTCCGCCTGCGCTTTGATGAAGTCGGCGGGCAGGACGAGATCCGGGGTGTCTCGGATGCTTTGGACGAGGAGGGCGTAGAGGTGGTGGCAGAGCTCGGCTCCCGGGGCTTCTTCGCTCGGGTGCTGCCAGAGCGGCAGACGCTGAATCAGCTCGGCGCAGCGCTCGGGGTCGTGCCGCGCCAGCATGGCAAGGGCCTTGGGTATGGCCATCTCGCAGAGCTCGGACTGCGCCATTTCGGGCGTCGGGGTCAGCGCGGCGGCGACGCGGTCGAAGTCTTCGTCGCGCAGGCGAAAGTCGGGGTAGAGCGAGTAGCGGCATATCTCCGAGAGCAGGGCGATGCCCGAGCTGAAGTTCTGCGTGGGCGGGGTGAACTCCAGTTGCTCGCGGCGCAGTTTTTCGAGCAGCTGCGGACTGCTGGCGATGAAGTCCGCCGCCGTGAAGCCGGGGAATTCGTTGCTGTCGGCGCTGCCTGCGGCCAGCAGGGGGTCGGCGCCTTCCCGCAGCAGCAGGGCAATGGCTTCTTCAAGCCGTCGGCAGCGTTCCTCGGTGTCTCGGCTGAGCGCATCCATGCTGTGGCGCAGCTCGTAGTTGAGCTTGGCTGCCGCATAGAGCGGTGTTTCGCCCTCGCATCCGGGGGCATTGACGTCGGCTCCGCGGGCGATGAGCAGCTTCATGCAGTCCAGCGAGCCCGGAGCGGCTCCGACGGCCGCTTCCGCCAGCACGTTGAGCGCCGAATGGTCGGCGCTGCCGTGCGGTAGCGCATCCAGCAGGCGGACGAGAGCCTTGCTCCATCCGTTGGCGGCCGGAGCGGCCGTGCAGGGGATGCTCCGCTCCCCGACCCCGATCATATCGGTAACAGGCAGACCCAGATCGAGCAGTTTGAGCAGAACGCTCTCGTGGCTCTGGCGGCAGGCGACGATGAGCAGCGGGGTGCCGCTCGGCCCGTCGAGCCGGAGGTCGGCTCCGCCCGCCACCAAAACCTCCAGTAGACGCTCGGTGACGGCCGGATCGTCTTCCCCGAGGCCGTATTCGGTCAGCGCGAAGGAGAGCGGCGTGTCGCCGGGCACGTCATGCCCGTCGAAATCCTTGTCCGTCGCTCGCGCATTCGGATCGGCGCCGTCGATGAGCAGGCATCGGGCCAGCTCGGGCTTTTTGAAGAAGCAGGCTAGATGCAGCATGTTATATCCGCCTTCGCCGGTGGGCAGGCAGTAGCGGGCATCGGCCGTTTCGGCAAAATGCCTGATGAGGCTTCGGAGGGCCGCTATCTGCGTCTCGTCGAGATCGACGAGAGTCTCGGGGTTGATGCTGTCTCTGAGCTCGGCGAACTCGACGGCCGCTTCCTCCGTGGCGTGGCCGCGCGGCGCTTCTCCGCAGCCGCACATGGCTACTCCCGCGCTCAGCAGAAGAAGCGCGCGTCGTGCTCCCGATCCGATCATGGTCTCATTGTAGTACAGCCTCCCGCCGCTTGCAAGCCGTAAAAGCCGTAAATAACGTCAGCACTCAACGACGCTCTTCAGATGCCCGACGTGCACTTCGCCGTCGTGGATCTCTTGGAGGGCTTCTTTGATGGCGGCGCAGCACTCGCGTTCGCCGTGGACCAGGAAGACTTTGCTCTTGCTGCCGCCGGTTCTGCGGAAGTACGCGAGCAGTTCGTCGTGGTCCGCGTGGCCCGAGAACGAATCCAGCGAGCAGATTTGCGCCCGCACGGGGTACACGTCACCGAGAATGCGAACTTCGCGGTCGCCGTTGAGGATGCGCCGACCGAGGGTGTTGGCCGCGCAGTAGCCGACGAAGAGCACGGTGTTGTTGTCCCGACTGATGCCGTTTTTGAGGTGGTGGAGAATGCGCCCGGCCTCGCACATGCCCGAGGCGGAGATGATGATGGCGCGCTCGCGCATGGTGTTGAGACGCTGGGATTCGGTGACGGTGCGCACCATGTGCAGCTGCTCGAAGCCGAAGGGGTCGCGCTCTTCAAAGAGGAAGTCGTAGACTTCTTTGTTGAAGCACTCGGGGTGGATGCGGAAGATTTCCGTGGCGCTCACGGCCATGGGGCTGTCGACGTAGACGGGGTAGTTCGGCAGGCGCCCCTCGCGGTAGGCTCTGTTGAGGATGTAGAGCAGCTGCTGCGTGCGCTCGACGGCGAAGGAGGGAATGTAGACGTTGCCGCCGCGCTTCATGGCGCTGCGTATCGTGCGGCAGAAGGTCTCGTCATCGCGGCTGGGTGCGTCGTGGTGCCGCCCGCCGTAGGTGCTCTCCATGAGCATGATGTCGACGTCGGGAACGGGTACGGGATCGCGCAGCAGCTCGTTGTTGCCGCGTCCTACGTCGCCGGAGAAGAGCAGGCGTTTGTGTCGGCCGTCCGCCTCGTCATCGATGTCGAGCACCACTTGGGCCGCGCCGAGGATGTGGCCCGCGTCATAGAAGGTCAGCGTGATGCCCGGTGCGAGCGGGAAGCTCATCTCGTAGCCCAAAGTGATGAAACGGCGCAGGCAGAGTTCGGCGTCCTGCTCGGTGTAGATGACCTGCGCCACGTCACCGCCGCCGCCTCGTCGGCGATCCATCTTGTTGAGGAAGGCGACGTCGCTGGCTTGGATGCGGGCGGCATCCGCGAGCATGATCTGGCAGAGGTCGCGCGTCGCGTAGGTGGTGTAGATGTAGCCCGGAAAGCCCTTTTTGACGAGGTTGGGCAGATTGCCGGAATGGTCGATATGCGCGTGTGACAGCACGACGATGTCGATGCTTTTGGGGTCGAAGTAGGGGAAGTCGCGGTTGATGCGAAGCTCGTCTTCGCGGTGACCCTGATACATGCCGCAGTCAAGCAGAATGCGCTTGCCGTTGACTTCAATGAGATGTTGGGAGCCCGTGGTGGTCTCCGCTGCGCCGCAGAAGCAGATTTTCATGCTCTGATTCTAGCCGATTTGCTGAGTGAAAGCAAGCGGTTTCTTCCCTGAAATGTCATCGCATGCAAGAATGTGGCGGGAGCTTTGCGGCGATAGCTCTTGAATGCGGCGTGTTTTCCGTGTATACTGCCGCCATGAAGATTGATTACGCGGCGGCTCCGCACCCGGCATTCGAGCTTCGTCAGGAGGCGCTTTCCGAGGCGGTGATCGCTCAGAACAACATGTCGCCCTGCGATGGTGTGATCATGACGAAGACGGGCGAGCTGCGACCGGGCTATCTCGATGAGCCTGAGCTGCTCTGCATGCTGATTCCGGCCGGGCAGCTCGCGCGACGGCTGACGGCGGACGCTCTCTCGTCCTATACCGGCAAGGAGTTGCGCAAGTGGGCGGATGCGCTTGATCGCGCCCCCTTGCAGAAGCTGGTCGATGCCGCCGTGCAGGCTTATCTCGATTCGCTTCGCGAGCCGTCGGAGCTGCTCGGGTTGCTGCGCCTCTTTCCCGGGGTGGAGGAGGCTTCGCTCGATGCTCAGGGTAAGGTGCAGCTCAAAATGGCCGACGGAGCGCCTGTGCCCGAGGCCGCCGCTGCGTGGCTGGCGGCTCTGAACTGAGAAGGGTGCAGCCTTCTGACGGCGCCGCTGCCCGCCGGAGCCGACAGGGCTGCGACGCGAAAAGCCCGTTGCCTTCATGTCGGCAACGGGCTTTTGCTGTCGCGGTGAGAAAAGCGGGCAGAACTCGTTCAGGCGTCTGCACCCTGCTCGCCCATGGCTTGGCGGATGAGCTCTTTGATCTCGTCGGCCTGTTTCTGGAGCGAGCGCAGCTGCTTGACGGCCTGAGGCAGGTGCTTGATGGCGGCGTACTGCATGCCGGCCTCCTTGAAGAGGACGGCGGGAGCTCCCCAGTAGGTCTTGCCCGCCTCAAGGTTGTTCATGACGCCGCTGCGTGCCGCGAGCACCACGCGGTCGCCGACATCCAAATGCCCGGCAATACCGCACTGCGCGGCAATCGTCACGTAGCTGCCCAATTTCGTGCTGCCGGCAATGCCGCTCTGCGAGACAATGACCGTGTGCGGGCCGATTTGAACGTTGTGGGCAATCATGACGAGGTTGTCAATCTTGCTGCCTTCGCCGATGACGGTGCGGCCGAAGCGGGCGCGGTCGATCGTCGTGTTGGCGCCGATGTCGACGTTGTCACCGATCTCAACGATGCCCACCTGATCGACGGTCTCGTAGCGCCCCGTCTCCTTGTTGAGCAGGAAGCCGAAACCGTCGCCGCCGATGACGGCGCCGGGCTGAATCACCACGTGATTGCCCAGAATGCAGCGCTCGCGCACCACCACGCGGGCGTGGAGCTTGCAATCGCGCCCCAGCACGGCAGCCTTGCCGATGACGCAGCCCGGACCAATATCACAGCCGTCGCCGATGACGGCATCCGCCTCGATCACGGCACCGGGAGACACCCGCACCTTGGCGGCATCAAGCTTCGCGGACGGATCGACGAAAGCCCCGGGAGCAATGCCGGGCACGAAGTCGGACGCCGCCTTCATGAAGTGATCCACCAATGCGTTGAACGCCAGCGACGGGTTTTCGACCTCGATGAGAGCCGTCCCCTCGGGGTGGCGGGGCAGTCCGGGCGGAATCAGGACGAGCGAGGCCTTCGTGCTCAGGTAGTCGTGAAAATACTTCTCGTTGCCGAGGAAAGCGGCCTCGCCCGGCTGAGCCTCCGCCAGCGTGGCCACTCCCGATATGCAAAGATCGGGAGCTGCCTCGCGGACGGCTTTGCCGCCGGTGAGCCTGAGAACATCATCGAAACTGAGGTTCATGGGCAGACGCGATGTTGAAGAGTGATTGCAGCGAGGAGCGGAGCGACGGGCGGTTACTTCTTTGCCTCTTCGCCCTCAGCTCCCGAAGTCATGGCTCCGACCTGCTCGACGAGCTTGCGCTGAGCCTCCTCGGGGTTGAAGCCGGCAGGGGCATCGGCGTTGAGAGCCTTGATCACCTCGGGCGTGACGTTGAGCGAATCCTTGACGTAGGGGAAGGTCTCCGTCGCGATGCTCAGGCCGCCGACCTGGGTGCTGGCGGAAGAGGAATTGATGACAAGGTCGTAGTCTCCCTTGGCCGCGATATCCTGAATGACCTTGCTGATATCGGTAAAGACGACGCGCAGCATGTCCTGACGCACCTTGTTGAGCCCGACCTCGCGGCGCTGGACAAAGTCGCGCAGCTCGTTCTCAAGAGCGCGAAGCTCATTCATCTTGCGATCGTACTCCTCGCGCAGCTGGCGCATGCGGGACTCGGAGAGGCTGGAGTCTCCCTGAGCGGCCAAAGCCTTGATTTCTTCCTGCAGAGCCGTGATTTTCTTCTGGCGCCCCTCGACTTCCTGGCGGATGGAGGCCAGCAGCTTCTGCGACTTTTCCTCAACGTCGAATCTCTTGTGGTAGGAGAGGAAAACTTCACGGACATTGACGGCGGCTACCTTGGTGTCGGCCTGAGCCATGCCGGTGAGGGCGGAGGCGGCAAGCGCCACGGCGGAAATCATGGTGTATTTCATGGTGATGAATAGATGATTATCGGTTCACTCATTTTAGTCTGTTTTTTTCGGAAGTCAAGCACGCGATTTAGCCGCAGACGCCGCAAGTTGCGTCATGACATGCAAAGCGGCGCATCCGCGCTCGGTTCGGGTAGAGAGCGCGCGTCGTCTTTTCTGCGGCGGAGACAGGCCCCTCCTCTGCTCTTCATTCGCGGATGGCTTGTTTCCGCTTTTCTCCTCCGCCTCGAGTCGATTCCCGCCCCTGAGTCAGAGAGCAGCTCCTGAGCCACGGAAAGACGGAGGCGGGGGAAGCTGCGCCGGAAGCCTTGTGTGTCAGCGCGAGGCTGCGTGTGCGCGAGGTCCGGAGGGGTCTCTTGACAAGGCCGTCTGCGCTTGCTATAATGCCCCGACACGCATACGACATGAGTCCCTTTTTCGCCAAATTGCTGGGCGTGCCGACCAGCGACAGCCGCCCCGTGCAGCTGGACTCGAACCCGCGAGCCATGCTCTGCGTGGCGATTCTCGGCACCCTCTGCATCTGCGCGGCGGCTTCGGCTGCGGCGCCCGATGTGTCGAGCGCGGCATACCGCGTCACCTGGATTGTCATCGGCTCCTTTGTCCTCTGGTCTCTGAGTGCCGTGTCGCATGTCTTCCAGCAGCAGACCTGCCGCAAGCTGGGCATGGCCTTTTTCATGGTGGTGTTGCAGATGCTCATCCTCTGGATGATCTCCTTCTGCTACAACCTCGTCGATTCGTACGTCGAGCTCGAGTACATCCGGCCGCGCCATCTGCTGCTGGTCATGCCCTACATGCTCGCGCCGGTGACGGTGACGGTGCTGGCCGGGCGCCCGCTCGGGGTGTATACGGCGCTGGCCTGTGCGCTTTTCGGCGTGGCCATGTTCCCCGGCGATTCGTCGGAGGTTGCCGTTAACTATCTCATTATCAGCTTGCTGGCCGGCGTTGTCAGCACCAATTACGCGCGCTACGAGAAGCGCTCCGAGCCGCTGGTCGGCGGCATCGTCACCGGTCTGATTGTGTATCTCACCGTGGTGTTGCTCAACTATTTTTACTTTGACGGCACCGTCTGGCGAGCCAAGAGCCTCAGCATTGCCTTCGCCGTGACGATGGGGGTCAACCTGCTCACGGTGATTATCTTTGCCGGTGCGCTGCCGGTGCTCGAAACGCTCTCGAGCCTCTTTACGCCCATGACGTGGAAGGAGCGGGCGGACACGAACCACCCCTTGCTCAACAAGCTCAAGGAGACCGCCCCAGGCACCTATTCGCACTGTCAGGAGGTGAGCCTGCTGGCGAAGTCCGCCGCCGTCGCGCTGAAGGCGGATGCGGACATGGTCGAAGCCTGCGCTCTCTTTCATGACATCGGCAAGTTGCAGAGGCCGGAATACTTTTCGGAAAACATCGCCGACCAAGCGCAGACGCCCCACAGCCGCATGACGCCGGAGGCGAGTGCGCGCATCATCCTCGGCCACGTCGATGACGGCGTGAAGCTCGCGCAGTCAAACGGACTCGAGTCGCGCATCATCGACGTGATTCGCGAACACCATGGCCGCTCGCTGGTCTACTTCTTTTACCGCAAAGCCTGCGACCTCTACGACGAGGCCAAGCGCAAGTTTGACGAGGGCTTGACGGACACCTGCCCCCAGCCCGTCGACCGAGCCGTCTACACCTACAAGGGGCCGATTCCGCAGTCTTGCGAAAGCGCCATCGTCAGCATGGCAGACGCCGTTGAAAGCGCGACCCGATCCCTCAACCACGCGACGGAAGATGACTACCGCAATATGATTGAAAACATCTTCCGCAGCCGCATTCTCGATGGTCACCTCAACGACTGCGGTCTCACCCTCGGCGAAATCGACCTGATGAAAGAGGCGCTCATCAAGGGTGTATGCGCCAGCCACCACAGCCGCATCCAGTATCCCGACGCCTCGAAGAACGGGGGCGCTGTGTGAAATAACGGGCGCTTTTCGCTGATTTTGCTTGACAATCGATGCGGGGAGTGCTACCCTGCGGGTCCGCCTCCGCCTCGTGGCTCAGGCGAGATAAACCCGGCGGGTGATATCGGACGCACCGACGTCGGAAGAACTCCAGACAAAACAACATTTCATTCGATTCTGATACCATGACAGAGTATACACTCAAGGTCAGCAAGCGTGAGGTTGTCGGCACCGGCAAGCTCAACGCTCTCCGTGCTCAGGGCTACCTGCCCGGCGTCGTCTACGGCCCGCACATCGAGAAGAACATCAACATCCAGGCCAAGGCTGCGGACGTCCGCGCTCTGCTTGCGGACAAGGAGACCGACAGCCTCGTCGTCGAGCTCGACATCGACGGAGAGAAGATGTTCACGCTCATCAAGAACGTGCAGCGCAACTTCCTCAATGACACGACGACGCACCTCGACTTTCAGGCCGTGACGCCTGAGACGGTGGTGCGCGCCAAGGTCGAGCTCCGCCTCAAGGGCACGCCGGTCGGCGTGAGCATGGGCGGTCAGGTCAACCAGATCATTTACGAGGTGCCCGTTCGCGCCGCCGTCAAGGATCTGCCGACGCACCTCGAGGCGGATATCTCGGGCATCAAGCTCAACGAGTCCCTCCGCATGAGCCAGGTGCAGCTGCCTGAGAACGTGACCTCGCCCTTCAACGGCACGGTGGTGTTGGCCTCGGTGGTCAAGCCCTGATAGCTCGCTGATTTCAGTTGTATTTACAAGGCCCTGCGCCCCTTGAAGGGACGCAGGGCGTTTGTTTTGGTGTGGGGAGCATGCTCTCTGGCCCCTGCTTGCCTTCTCTCCGACAAGCTGCCGAGCGAAGGGGCAGGGGCTCGCTCTGAGCCGAGGGCGCAACAGGCGAGGAGGGCGCGACGGCTGCGTCGGTCAGCTCAGGGTAGTCGATGCGAGGGCGCGAAACTGCGGGCAGCCGCGGCAAGGGCCGGAAAAGGCAGGGCGGGGAAAGGGGGCAGGCGGGAGAGGGGGCCGGGCAGGAAAAGGGGAAAACGCAGCGCCGTTCCCGCAGCTCGGCGAGCCGCGCCGCTCAACCGCGGTATTTGGCTCTCCGGTGCTGCCAGATGGCGAAGGCGATGCCGATCACGTTGGGCAGCCAGAGTACGATGTAGGGCGTGATGCCGCTCGACTTGCGCGACAGCTCGCAGAGCACGAGAGCCATGAAATAAAGGGCGGCCACCATGATGCCGAGGAAAAAGCCCGTCGACGTGTCGCGGCGTCGCGCCGTGATGGCCAGCGGAACACCGATGAGCGCAAAGACGAGGCAGGCGCAGGCGAAAGAGGCTCGCTGAACTCCCTCCGTCTTGAATGCGCTGATGTTCTTTTGATTCATACCGCGCTGGTAATACTCGGCATCAGAGAGAGCCGTCGCCCAGAGGAAGGACGCGCAGGGAAAAGCCTCCTGCCGACCGGCTGCCGTGCTGTAGCCCTTCATCGCGGCGAGGTCGATGGGTGCGACTCTCTCCGTGTGGGTGAGGACGTCGGCTATTTCACTGTTGGTGAAGCGGTTGGGTTTGAGCTTGCGGTGCGTGCGCAGCGGGATGTGGATGCGCATGGGCATGCTCTCCACCATGACGAGGTGCGTTGCATCCTTCTCGTGAGCCTCGATGGTGCAGTGGCTCAACTCGAGCGAGAGGATGCGCTGCTGTTCATCAAAGGTGCCGATGCGAGCCTTCTCGGCGTGCATGGCGTCAAAGTTGCCCATGGTGGGCGAGGGGGTGCCGCTGTCATCGACGGGGTAGACGTGCAGGCCGAGAATATCATCCCCGCTGCGTTTCTCGATGTAGAGCTGCGTCTTGTCGATGCGCGTCGCGTCCTGCGAGGCATTGAGCAGGTTGCGCGGATTGTCCGTCGCGGCGCGCATGACCAGTTCGCTCATCGCCTGCTTGCCCTTGGGGGCGATCTCGATGTTGATGTAGTAGCAGAGCCCCGACAGCACAATGGCAAGCCCGATGGCCGGCGCACTCAGGCGCCAGAGGCTCAGCCCGGCCATGCGCATCGACGTCAGCTCATTGTCTGCCGCCAGCCTTCCGTACACCAACAGCACGGCCGTCAGAAAGCCCCACGGCACCGTGAAGGTCAGCGAGAAGGGAATGACCTGCAGAATGAAGTCAACGACGATGCTCGGCGGTGCTCCGCTCTCCACCAACAGCGAGTGCAGCTCTTTGAAGAGCTGACCGAGCAGCATCAGCAGCGTCAGAGAGAGAACCCCCAGCGCCGTGACGGTGATGAGCTGAAAGAGAATGTAGCGGTCGAGCGTCTTCATGGCGATGAATCAGGCGGCGCTCACCGGGTCGCTCCGGCAAAGTTTTTCAGCAGTTGCAAGCCGAGCTTCTGGCTCTTTTCAGGGTGAAATTGCGTGGCGATGAGCCGCCCGCAGCGAATGGCCGCCGTGAAGGTCTCGCCGTAGCAGCAGGTAGCGGCCGCCAGCGATGCATCCTCCGGCTCGGGGAAGTAGGAGTGCACGAAATAGAAGTGCCGCCCCGTGCCCATACCGGCCCACATCGGGTCGTCCTCGCGCGCGACGCTCACCTCATTCCACCCCATGTGCGGCACCTTGAGACCGAGATCGCGGAAGCGGCGCACGCGGCCGCTGAAGATGCCGAGCCCGGGCACGCCTGGGCTCTCCTCACTGCTCTCAAAGAGAATCTGATAGCCGATGCAGATGCCCAGAAAGGGCCGATCCTGCGACACCCAGTCGCGGATGGCGGGCGCCAGCCCCTGCCCCTCGAGAGCGCGGGCGCAGTCGCCGAACGCCCCCACGCCGGGCAGCACCAAGTGCGTGATGCCCGCCAAGTCGTCCGGCGTGCGGACGAGGCGCGACTCAAAGCCGGCGGACAAAAAGGAATTGCGCACGCTTGAAAGATTGCCGGCGCCGTAATCAATGATGCCCAGAGTACTCATATGCGTCGTTGCGATGGGGTTGCCGCGGGGGTCATGGCGTGGAGTTCATGGCGTGGAGTTCATGGCGTGGAGCTTCGGTGGCTCAGAGGGCGCCCTTGGTGGAGGGAATCAGGGAAGCCGCACGCGGATCAATCTCGACCGCCTCGCGCAGAGCATGGGCGAGGCTCTTGTAGATACCTTCGGCAATGTGGTGGCCGTCCATGCCGTAAAAAACCTCGATATGCAGGTTGCAGCGCAGGTTGTTCGCCAGAGCGCGGCAGAACTCCACCGTCAGCGAAAGCGGCATGTTGGGAGCGTCGGCGGCGCCCTGCGGTGCACGGAACTCGAGGAAGGGACGGTTGGAGAGGTCGATGACGCAGCGGCAGAGCGTTTCGTCCATCGGCACGTAGGCGCAGCCGTAGCGGCGGATGCCGCGCTTGTCACCCAGCGCGCGGGCGATTGTCTCGCCGATGACGATACCGGTGTCCTCGACCGTGTGGTGGGCATCGACCTCGAGGTCGCCGCGTGCGGTGAGCGCCATGTCGATGAGGCTGTGGCGGGCGAAGAGGTTGAGCATGTGGTCGAAGAAGGGGTGCCCGGTGGCAATGGCGGCGCAACCCGAGCCGTCGAGGTTGAGATCGAGGCTGATGTCGGTTTCGCCGGTCGTACGCTTGCTGCTGGCTTTTCTGGATTCGGACATCTTGGTAAGCCTCATTGTAGCACCTTCCGCAAGCTTTGCCAACTGTAAACAATGCCACGGGCAGACTTTGTGCGCTCAAGGCCTCGCTCGGACTGCCCGACTCCCGTCGGCTTTTCTGCTTGACCCCTCGTTTCCTCTCGGATAGACTGCCCTCATGCCCGCTGACGACCGCTCCCTGCTCATGAACCGCTGCCTCTGGATTGATTGGCTGCGGCTTGTCGCCCTCTTTTTGGTGACCCTCTGCCATTGCTGCGACCCCTTGCTCTTCAACCCCCTTGCGGCTCCCTCCACCGAATTGAGCTTCTGGGGCGCCGTCTGGCAGTGCTCGACGCGTGCCTGTGTCCCCCTCTTTGTCTGCATGACGGGAGCGTTGCTGTTGCCCGCGCGAACAGCAACTTTCCCCTTTTGGCGCAAACGCATCGGGCGCGTGCTTTGGCCCTTCCTCATCTGGAGCGCCCTCTACTGCCTCTTCCCTTGGTTCTTCCTCGGCCTCGGCGGGGCAGATCCGTCGCGCATTGCCGATCACTTTGTCTCGGCCGCCGTCGCGCCGAGCGGCGAGCTGAGCAGCGCTCTCGGCGAGATCGCTCTCATCCCTTTGAGCTTCTCGCTCTACTGCGTGCACATGTGGTACGTCTACGTGCTCATCGGGCTCTACCTCTTCATCCCCATTCTCTCGGCCTGGCTGGAGCGCGCGACGCTGCGTGAGAAGTTGGCCGTGCTCGGGCTCTGGACGCTTTCGCTGTTCATCCCCTATCTCAACTTGGCCATGCCCGAGCTCTGGGGCGTCTGCGCTTGGAACAGTTGCGGCATGTTGCACTATTTTGCGGGCTTCAGCGGGTATCTGCTGCTCGGTCACCTCATGATGCGCGGAAGGCGCATCGGCTTCGGCCGCGCACTGGCGGCGGGGGCGGCTCTCATCGTCATGGGCTACCTTGTCACCTTGGTCGGCTTCCGCATCATGCAGACGGAGTCTTACCATGCGGGCAGCTTCGGCGAGATGCTCCGTTTGGCGCTTTCCCCCGAAACGCCCGGCGTCCCCTATGTGCCGGCGCACGAGGTGTTCATCTTCTTTTGCAGCCCCAATGTTGCGCTGATGGTGGCCGGCCTGCTTCTCATCTTCCGAGAAATCACCGATTCTCCGCTTTGGGTGCGCCGTCTGCTGGCCAACCTGACTTCCTGCGGCTTCGGCATCTACTTGGTGCACTATTTCATCGTGGGCCCCGCCTTCATGCTGTGCCGCAGCTTGGGTATTGGCGATGAGCTGCTGGTCTTGGCCTCGGCCGTCATCGTGCTGCCCGTCACGTGGTGCATCGTGGCTTTGCTCAAGCGCCTGATTCCCGGCAAGTGGCTGTTGGGCTGAGTTGACCGCAAGCCCCCGCACGGGCGGGGCAGACCGCGTTGAGCGAAGCCCCCGAAGGGTGGAGCAGGGCTGACGCAAGCCTCCGCAAGGCGAGGTCGGGCCGGGTTGTCGCAAGCCTCCTGCAAGGCGAGGTCTGGCCGGGTTGACGCAAGCCTCCGCAAGGCGAGGTCGGGCCGGGTTGTCGCAAGCCCCCTGCAAGGCGATGCCGAACCGAGTCGGCCGAAGCCGCCGAGGCGACGGCTCACCGCGCCTGCCGGGCGTTGCGGTAGCGCTCCATCCCGGGGAGAGGCTGTTGCTCGGCTGCGTCCAAGGGGCGCAGAACGCGGCAGGGAACACCGCCGGCCAGAACTCCGCTCGGAATGTCTCGGCTGACGACGCTGCCGGCGGCGATGATGCAGTTGGCACCGATGCTCACGCCGGGCAGGATTTTGACGCCGCCGCCGATCCAGACATCATTGCCGACGCAGATGGGTAGGCTGTACTCCGCCCCGGTGCGGCGAGTCGCGGCATCGGAGGGATGCGAAGCGGTGTAGAAGCCGCATTGCGGACCGACGAGAACCGAATCGCCCAAGCTGATTTTGGCGCCGTCGAGCATCACGCAGTCGTGGTTGATGAAGACGCCGTCGCCCAGCTCGATGTTGAAGCCGTAGTCGCACCAGAAGTTCGGCATGATCATCGCCTGCCCGCGGATGCTGCCGAGGAGCTTGCGGAGCAGCTCCTGCATCGCGCCCTCGTCGGACGGATCCGTGCGGTTGAATTGGTAACAGAGCTGCTTGGCACGGAGCCTCAGGGCGCAGAGTTCTGCATCCGCCGCGTTGAAAAGCTCCCCTCGGAGCATCTTGCTCTGTTCCGAATCTTCCATGAGCAGGACTTTAGCACAGCGCATCGCATCGGTCAAGAGAGGGAGGCGAGGGCGGCCGCTTGGGCGAGGGTCGGGGCCGCGCTTTTTCGTTTGAAAGCAGGGGCGAGCGCCGCCGGCAGTGTCGGGCTCGGGCGGCGCGTCGGTGCCGCGAGCTGTTTCGGTGCGCGCTGCCGCATGACTCGGGCGCGGTACACGGCCACAGGACGCGTCCGCAGCACCTTGGCTCGATATGCCCTCCTTGATATGCCCTCCTTGCTTCCTCGGCATCCCTCCGGACGCATCAGGCACTCCGCCGGCCGGGGCTATCAATAACGAAAAAAATGACGATTTGTTTCTTTTGTGCGTGAAAAGCTCGTTGCGCTGTTATAGAGTAAGCGCGTCGATACCCCTATGAATACAACATTTTTGATCAAGACTTTAGCCGCTCTGGCATGGAGCGCACCGCTTGTCTGCGCCGAGGGAGCGCCCGAGGCCTTTACTCTTCCCGCGCCGGATCAGATCAATGAGACGGACGCGTGGCATCGTACCCCGCTGATGCAGGCCGTGCGCCGCGGATCTGCGGAGGAAGTGAAGGCCCTGCTCGACGCCGGGGCAGGGGTGAATGCCGCTTCCGTTCTCGGGCGCACGGCGCTGATGATGGCGGCGGATTCGCAGCAGCCGGAGATGGTGGAGCTGTTGCTGGGCGCCGGGGCCGATGTGCAGGCGCGCGATCTTCAGGGCAATACCGCGCTGATGCTCGCGCAGACGGAGGGGGACGGGTATCTGTCCCTCCCCTGCCCGACCCTGCAGGGCAAGGATGCCGTGACGCGCTGCACGCAGCTTCTCCTGGCCGCGGGGGCGGAGGCCGAGGCGTGCAACGCGGCCGGGCAGAATGCGCTGATGGCGGCCTGCTACAGGCGCATGGCTTCTCCCGATGCGGAGGCCGCGATTCGCCTGCTCGTGTCTGCCGGGGCGGATATCAACAGCCGCGATGCGGAAGGCCGCACGCCGCTGATGTACTCTCTCATGCGGGGGGATCACGGGTGGATGCTGCCTCTGCTCACCGGGCTCGGTGCCGATATCGACGCACGCGACAAGGCCGGGCGCACGCCGCTGATGTATGCCGTGCTGGGCTACATGTCGGATGAGGTATGGACGTTCATGAGGGAGGCCAAGCCGGACGTCCGCGCCCGCGATCGCGCCGGCAAGTCGACAATGGACTATACCGGGCCGAGTAGCCGCAACCGCAAGAGGCTCCTCGAGATGGGCGCCGAGTGATGCGAGTGCACCCGGCGAGCTCGGGCTCGCAAGGCTTGCCGCGGCGGGCCGCGGTTGCGGCTTCGCGCGGCTCGCCTCCCCGGGAGCTGCCGTCCGCCCGGTTTTACCCTCTAGTCGGCCGATTTCGGAAAGATGCTTCGGCGGACGCGAATTCTGCTTGACCTGCTCCGGCTCGCATGACATCATGCCGCCATGAAGAAGAGAATTCGCCTTGCATCCGTGGTGGCGGCAGCGTGTTGCCTTGCCTTTGCTCCCTTGCCTCTCGCTGCGGAAGACCACGGAGCCCCCGATGCGGAACAAAGCAGCGAGCCCCTCACCAAGGCCGACCGCAAGAAACTGGCGGCCGAGAAGAAGGCCGCCAAGAAGAAGGCTGCCCGTGCCAAGGTTCCTTTCAAATGGTTCAAGTCGGAAAAGTCCGCTCTGGCTTTCGCCAAAAAACACAATTTGCCGGTCTGGATGATCTACAGCGACCCGAAGACCTGCCCGGTCTGCGTGGTTTTTGAGAAAGAAATCCTCAACAACTCCAAGCTCAAGCGCAGCCGCGGCATCGGTTGCGGCTACATCAGCGGTGAGCCGATGCCCGAGTATCAATGCACCGCTAAACCCAGCGGCGCGATTGTGACGCCCGACGGCAAGGTCGTCGGCAATCTCTCCTGTTTCCGTGGCTGGGGTGTCGAGCAGTACATCGATCGCCTCAAGCAGGCTGCCGATGATCTTGAGCCTCAGGACGGCGACGCTTCCGCCGCGGAGTGAGAGGCCGAGCATTCGGCCTGAGAATGAGGCTTGAGCGTGCACGGCGGCCTGAGGGCTCGGTGTTGTCTGCGGATACACGGCGGCCTGAGGGCGCGGTGAGCCTTGCGCTCGTGTATCGGGAAGCTGCCGGAGCCCGAGCGAAGGCGTCCGAACGGAAGACTCTCGGCGAGCTTTATCGGGCTGCCTTCCGAGGAGGACTTCGTATTAGCGGGTGAGGCCCGTCTCTTTCCTTTCGGTGCTTCGGGTGAAGTCCGGGTCTGAGTGCCGAGGGGCAGGGGAGGGTGCGGATTTTCGCTTGCGTTTGCGCTGCGGCCTGCGTGAATGGGCTTGACAAGGGAGGCTTCCTTTGACAGAGTGCCAGCATGAACAGATTCCTGTCTTCACTGCTGGTTGCAGGCCTTTGTTGCCTGGCATCATCTGCTCATGCCGCTCCGACGCGCCCCAATGCCGTTGTCATCATGACGGATGACCTCGGCTACGGCGATCTGGGCTGCACGGGGTCGCGCCAAGTGGTCAGTCCCAACATCGACCGCTTGGCCGAACAGGGTGTTTTCTTTGAGCGCGCCTACGCTGCGGCACCCATGTGCGGTCCTTCGCGCATGGCCCTGATGACGGGGCGCCAGCCGAAGCGCTACGGCATCACCGTCAACCCGAACTGGAAGCATCCCGACTTGCCCGAGAGCCGCTACGGCCTCCCCGTTACGGAGAAGTTGCTGCCCGAGTATCTCAACCCGCTGGGCTATACCTGCGGTGTGGTGGGTAAGTGGCACCTCGGCCACACGAAGGGGCAGACGCCGACCGAGCGCGGCTTCGCCCGTTGGTGGGGCTTCCTCGGCGGGTCGCGTTCGTACTTCCCTCTCGCGCAGGAGCAGGGCGGGCTCAACCCCAGCCGCATCGTTTCCTCCTATGACGAAAACCCCAAGGTGACCTACCTGACGGATGACGTGACGCGCGAGGCCGTGCGTTTCATCCGCGAGCAGTCTCCGGAGGGCAAGCCCTTCTTCCTCTTTGTCTCCTACAACGCCCCGCACTGGCCGATGGAGTCGTTGAAGGAGGACCGCGAGGCGACGCGGCAGCACGCCGAGGAGAACGGCGTGCCCGTTCCGACGGGGCTTCGCATGCACTACTGCGCGATGATTCACGGTGTGGACCGCGGTGTCGGCCGGATCATGGATGCGCTTCGCGAGCAGGGGCTTGCCGATGATACGCTCGTGTTTTTCATGTCCGACAACGGCGGTGCGCCCGAGTCGCCCTGCTCAAACGCGCCTTGGCGCGGTCACAAGCGCCTTCACTATGAGGGCGGCGTGAGGGTTCCGTTCCTGGTCAGCTGTGTCGGTACCCAACAGGGGAAGGCCTGGCCGAAGGATCTGCTCGTTCCCGGTCGCCGCTGCGGAGAGATTGTCTCGCTGATGGATATCCTGCCGACGCTCCTGCAGCTCAATGACCAGCCTGTGCCGAAGACCATGGACGGGCGAAGCATGGTGCCCGTGCTCCGGGGTGAATCCGCCGGGGATCGCAGCCTGCAGTGGTGCACGGATCAGACCAATGCGATTCTTGTCGGCGATTGGAAGTTGCTGCGAGCCAAGGGCGTTGAACCCCGCCTGTACTGCCTCGGCGATGATCCCGGTGAGAAAGAGAACCGCGCCAAGTCTCAGCAGAAGCGCCTTCGCGAGCTCTCCCGAGAGCTGGATGACTATCTGGAATCGACGCCCGGGCCTCGTTATCCGGATCACGAGTCCTGGGGCAAGAAGCTTCTCAAAGAGCACAAGGAAGCGAAGACGATGCCCCGGTACTGATTCGTCCCCTGCTGATCATCAGTATTGAAACTAGAAAGCCGGCGAGCGGAGGCCAAGCCTTCGCTCGCCGCTGTGCGTATAAAGAAATGGAGATCGGATGCTTCAAAACTTGACTTCGGGCGGGGTCATGCTAGACTGAGTTGCAGAATGAGCAGCTTCGGATATTATCGCTTTGCCTCCGTCACGCCCGCCGTGCGGGTTGCCGATGTGGAGTTCAACGTCGCGCGCCTTGTCAGCAGCATGCAGGCCGCCGTTCAGGGCGGAGCTCAGGTGGTTCTTTTCCCCGAGCTGTGCCTCACCGGCTACAGCTGCGGAGACCTCTTCTTTCAGCCCTGCCTGCAGAAGGCGGCCCTCGCAGGCCTCAGGAGCTTCGCCGACCAAACCGCTCGCTTCGGCCGGGACGGTCTGGCCCCGGTGGCCGTTGTTTCCCTTCCGCTCGCGGTGCAGGACGGGCTCTACAACGCGGCTGCGGTCGTGCAGGGCGGGCGAGTGCTGGGGCTGGTCGTCAAATCCGTGCTGCCGAACTACCGCGAGTTTTACGAAAAGCGCCAATTCCTTCCGGCCGCAAAATTGCCGGTGAACGAGGTGATGCTGCCCGGCTTCGGCGCGGTGCCCATCGGGGCAGACCTGCTTTTCTGCGACGATGCCCACCTCGTCTTCGGCGTTGAAATCTGCGAGGACCTCTGGTCCGTTATCCCGCCCAGCAGCCGCCTGTGCCTGCTGGGGGCACGCGTCATCCTCAATCCGTCCGCCAGCAACGAGCTCGCCGGCAAAGCCGCCTACCGACGCAACCTCGTCGCCCAGCAGAGCGGGCGCTGCCTCTCCGGCTACGTCTTCTCGTCGGCCGGGGTCGGCGAGAGCACGCAGGACGTCGTTTACGGCGGCCATGCGCTGATTGCCGAGAACGGGCACATTGTGGCGGAGAGCGAGCGCTTTAGGCGCGAGAGCGGCATCATCATGGCGGATATCGACCTCGCCCGCCTCGGCAACGCCCGCATGAGCGAGAGCTCCTTCCATGACAACTCCCTGCCGGCGGAGTGGAACAGCGTGCGCCGCATCTCCCTCAGCTCGCTGCCGGATACCTGCGACCTCAGCTACGCCGCGATAGCCGCCCGTCCCTTCCTGCCTGCCGACGACGTGCGCGAGCGTCGCTGCGAGGACATCCTCAACATTCAGGCGGCCGGCCTGGCCAAGCGCATGGAGCAGACGCGCGCCCGCACGCTCGTCATCGGCATATCGGGCGGGCTCGACAGCTCGTTGGCTCTCCTCGTCTGCGCCCGCGCCTGCGAGCTGCTGGGCAAGGATCCGTCGATGATTCTGGCCATCACCATGCCGGGCTTCGGCACGACGGGCCGCACGTACAACAACGCCGTCAAAATGATCGAGCTGGTCGGTGCGAGCTTCAAAGAAGTGAACATTCGCGAAGCCTGCCTGCACCACTTCGCCGAACTGGGCTTCGACCCCTCGCAGCGCACGGTGACTTACGAGAACGTGCAGGCGCGCGAGCGCACGAAGATTTTGATGAATCACGCCAACTTCACGGGCGGCATCGTCGTAGGCACGGGCGACCTCTCGGAGATTGCGCTGGGCTGGTCGACCTACAACGGCGATCACATGAGCATGTACGCCGTCAACTGCTCCATCCCCAAAACACTCATTCGCTGCCTGATATCGCATGTCGCCGAGCGCAGTTCCGACGAGCTTGCCGCCGTGCTGCGCGACGTTATCGACACCCCCGTGAGCCCTGAGCTGCTTCCCCCTGCCGACGACGGCACCGTCGAGCAGAAAACCGAAGACATCCTCGGGCCCTACGACCTTCACGATTTCTTCCTGTATCATTTCATCAAGTACGGAGCCGAGCCCGACAAAATGCTGGCTCTGGCGAGGCGAGCCTTTGCCGGAGAGTACCCGAAGGAGCTCATCGAGAAAACGCTTCACACCTTCGTGCGCCGCTTCTTCACCCAGCAATTCAAGCGCAGCTGCATCCCCGACGGGCCGAAAGTGGGCACCATTGCCCTCTCGCCGCGCGGCGATTGGCGCATGCCCAGCGATGCCTGCGGCACCGTCTGGCAGCAGTGGCGTTGAGAACTCCGTTGCTCGGCGCAAATGCAAATCGCTTGCCAAGGGCAGAAAGCTGCGCTACAATATGCTCGCACCCCGCTCTCCCGAGGGCACCGCTGATTCACCAAACCCCGTATCGAAGATGTCACATCCCACGGATCTCTACCGACCCAATGCCGCCATTATTTACCAGCGCTCGGATGGCACGGTACTCGTGTGCGAGCGCGTCAAACCGGCCGGAGCATGGCAGTTTCCGCAGGGCGGTATCAAAAAAGGCGAGGCGCCGGTAGAGGCCGCCTGCCGAGAGGGGATGGAAGAGACGGGCTTTCGCCCCAACGAGTACGACGTAATCGCCGAGCACGGGCCCTACCGCTACGACTACCCGCCCAAGGAGCGCGAGCGCGTGCTGCGAAAGCGCGGTATCCCCTACGCCGGGCAGGAGCAGCACTACTTCCTGTGCCGCATGCTCAACGATCAGGCCGAGCCGTGGCTCGACAACCGAGAGTTCTGCGCCTATCGTTGGATTCAACCGGCGGACTTCGACCTCGACAAACTGCCGAACTTCAAGCGCGGTGTCTACCAAGCGGTGCTCCGCGACTTCTTCGGCCTCTGAGCCCATGGAGCCCGTCGCGCACATCCGCTCGCCGTATCCCGAGAAATTCGGCGTGCCGCGTCAGGGCAACCTCGCCCCGCATGTGCTGAGCGACATCGTCTTGGCGCCCCCTTTTCGCGATGAAGCCTGCGTGCGCGGGTTGGAAGAGTTCTCGCACATCTGGCTCATCTGGGGCTTTGATCGCAACGGGAGCGAGTGGCATCCCACCGTGCGCCCGCCCCGGCTGGGCGGCAACGAGCGCTTGGGCGTCTTTGCCACCCGTTCCCCCTTTCGGCCGAACGGGCTCGGCCTCTCGGTCGTGAAGCTCGAAGCCGTACTGCCCGGCCCGGTGCTGCGCGTCTCCGGCGCCGACCTCGTCGACGGCAGCCCGATTTACGACATCAAACCCTACGTGCCCTACGCCGACGCCATCCCCGACGCCGCCGCAGGCTTTACCCGGCGCGAACGCCCGACCCTCCGCGTCGACCTGCCCGAAGAGCTCCTGCCGCCCGGGCTTCCGCCCCATTGGCGCGAGGGACTGGCGGAGACCCTGGCCCAAGACCCGCGCCCTGCCTACCAGCGCGACCCCGAGCGCGTCTACCACCTCCTGTTCGAGCCCTGTGAAGTGCACTTCAGCGTCGACGACGGCATCGCGCACGTCCATGCCGTCGAGCCCCTGAGCCGATGACGCCCGAACACGAACCACCCGCCGGCATGCGCACCTCCTCTCGCACCCCCTCTCATGGCTGATTCCGCACCATTCCCCCGTCTGCGCGCCGCCTTTGCCCAAAACTTTGCCGAGGGGCTGGAGCGCGGCGCTGCTCTCTGCGTGCAGCAAAACGGGCGAGAAGGCCTGCACCTCTGCGGCGGAGAAGCCCGCGAAGGCAAAGCGTGGACGCCCGAGACCCTCGTGCCCGTCTACTCGGCCACGAAAGCGGCCTCGGCCGCCTGCCTGCTGCTGGCTCTCTACGACTGCTGCCGCGGGCCCGAGCTCGAAGTCGGCGAAATCTGGCCGCGCTTTCCCGCGCCGCATCTGAGCATCGCCGAGCTGCTCTCTCACCAGTCCGGGCTTGCCGCTCTCCACCTCAGCGCCGTCATCTTCGACCTCGATGCCTGCCGCTACGCCATCGAGCACAGCCGACCGCGATGGGGCCCGCCCGTGCACGGCTACCACCCGCACACCATCGGCCCGATGATCGACATCCTCTTGCTCGAGCTGACCGGCAAGAGACTCGGCGCCTTCTGGGAAGAGCGCGTGCGGGCTCCGCTGGGGCTCGACTTCTACATCGGCCTGCCCGTCAGCGAACGCACCCGCGTCGCCGAGCTGCGGGCGCCGCGCCTGCACAGCGGCATGCCGCACGGCCCCTTCTACGACGCCTACTTTGACCCGAGCTCCGAAGTCTACGCCGCCTTCCACAGCATCACCGGGCTCAGCAGCGCCCGAGAGATGAACAGCCCGGCCGCGTGGGAGTGCGCCTCACCCGCCAAAGGCGGCGTCGCATCGGCTCGCGGCTTGGCGTCTTTTTACCAAGCCCTGCTCGGGCAGCTGCCCGGCAGCCCCTTTCCGCCCGAGATACTCGAACAGATGAGCGAGCCGCAGAGCAGGGGCCTCGACCGCATCCTCATGCGCCCGACGAGCTTCACCTGCGGCTGCATGTGCGAACCGGCCGAACTCTTCGGCGAAGGCGGCTTCGGGCACGCCGGAGCCGGGGGCTGCCACGCCTTCTGCGAACCGAGCTGCGGTTGCTCCTTCGCCTACGTCATGAACGCCATGGAGATGGGCATCCTGCCGGGAAGGCGTGTTCAGCGCCTCATCGACGCCCTGCTCGAAGATCGCCGCTGCGGCGACGCTTGAAACAGCCGCACCTTGACGCCGCAGCGCGGCGCCTCGATCTCCCCCTTGCGGAAGACCTGCCCCCTTGCGGAGAGCCTGTAGGTCCTGCGGAGCGCCTCCCCCCGTCGGCCTCAGCTGCTCCGGCGGCCGACGATGGGGCAGGGGGTAGCCGTCACCCCTCAGCGCTCGTTGAGGAAGCGCACAATACCCTCGCCGATAGCCTGCGCGTAGCGCTTCGCATTCTCCTCTTTGCTGAGGAAGCGCGCGTGCTCGGGATTCGAGAGGAAAGCCACCTCCGTAATGACCGCCGGCACATACGACTCATTGCAGGCATTGAGCCAGTCGCCGCCGCCCTTGCGGCCATCATCCCGCAGAATCACGCCGCACTTCTCCCCGCGGTTCGGCATCCCCTTATCGAGAATGCGCTCATTCATCACATCGGCCATCGTCTCGGCCATCTCCATCCCCTCCTCATTGCAGTAAAACGCACCCTTCGTCCAGACCATCCAGTCGTCCGAATGACTGTTGTGGTGGAGGAACACCACACAAGCCGGCTTGCGGTAGAGCGCATAGTTCACACTGAGCATACCGACAGCCATGCGATTCGGGTGTTGTGCCGAGCGATAAATACCGCCCACCTCGGGCGAATTCACCTGATGCACGCCTGCCTTGCGCCCAGCCTCGGCGAGCTGAGGATCCGTCGGAGCGGCGCCTCGGTTGCAGATGAGGCAAGTGTAGCCCGCCTCCTCGACAACCCGCTTCACCTCACCGGCGTAGCGATACCAGAACTCGCACTCCTCAATATTGCCGTAGCGCCCGTCGGGAGTCCGCGCCCCCTGACCGCCGCGTTCGGGGTGATAATAATGCCCGATATCCAGCACCACCGTGCGAGACTCGCGCACCTCGGCGCGCATGCGCCATGCCGTGCAGCCCGTCAACCCCGCCGAGAACAACAAGCCGGCCAAAAACCAAATCAGAAAACGCTTTGCAGAAAACATACGGTAAATCAGGTTAAAATCAGGTTAAAATCGAATCCGAAAGAGCAGGCAGCGGAACATCTCAGACAGAACCATCAGAGCAACACCTGCTGCCCGCCGGCAGGCATGGCGCCCAGCTTGCGGTAAGCCGCAGGCAGCGCCTCGCGGCCGCGCGGCGTGCGCTTGATGTAGCCCTGCATGATGAGAAAGGGCTCGTGCACATCCTCGATAGTCGACTCATCCTCACCGGTGGCAACCGCCAGCGACGACAGCCCCACGGGACCGCCGTCAAACTTGTAAATCATCGTCTCAAGCAGGCGCTTATCCATCTCATCCAGCCCGTCATCATCAATATCGAGCATACCGAGAGCCGCCAGAGCCACCTCGTCAGTGATGCGGCCGTCCGCCCTCACCTGCGCGTAATCGCGCACCCAGCGCAACAGCGCATTAGCCACGCGGGGCGTGCCGCGCGAGCGCCTGGCAATCGCCAGAGCCCCCTCGGCAGAGATCTCAATATCGAGCAGCCCCGCCGAGCGCTGCAGAATCAGGCAGAGCTCGTCCGCCGAATAATAATCGAGACGATTCACCAAGCCGAATCGCGAGCGCAAAGGCCCCGTCAGCATCCCGGCGCGCGTCGTTGCCCCCACCAGCGTGAACTTCGGCAAATTGAGCTGAATCGAGCGAGCATTCGGCCCCTGATCAATGATGATATCGAGGCGGAAATCCTCCATCGCGGGGTAGAGATACTCCTCAATAGCGGGGTGAAGGCGATGGATTTCATCGATGAAAAGCACGTCGCCGCGCTCCACATTCGTCAGAATCCCCGCCAAATCGCCCGCCTTCTCAATCTGCGGCCCCGACGTCGTGTGCAGCTTGTGACCGACGGCATTGGCAATAATATTGGCCAGCGTCGTCTTGCCGAGCCCGGGAGGCCCGCTCAGCAGCACATGGTCGAGCACGTCACCGCGAATCTTAGCCGCCTCCACCATCAGCATCAGGCGCTCCTTCACCTTCTCCTGCCCGCAGAACTCGCTGAAAGCCGGCGGGCGAAGCGAGAGATCGAAGCTTGAGACCGGCGTCTCAGCCATGCGCGTGTAGAGGGACTCAGCCATGCGGGCACTTTACCACAGAGCCGCAGCGGCGTCAAGGTGAGGATTTGCCATGACAACGGCGGGCATCACGGCTCGCATCCGAAAAAAGCGGAGCCGCTTCTCGCACGCCTCCGCCGCGAAACAGGGGCGAGAAAAATTGCAAATAAATCTTGAAAAAAGTTGTCGTACGTGATATGGCGCTTGCGTCATGAAAGGGCAAATTCGCAGCATCCTGATGATTTTTTCCTTCGTCGTCGGAGGGCTTTTTTATGAATCCCTCTCGCGGCTCTACTGGCTGCAGCCCATCGGCATCGGCCTGATGCTCAGCGTCACCTTCATCGGTGTTGAGATTCGCAAACTCAAACCCACGTGGATGCACATCCTCATCTTCCTGTGCATACAGGCCATCGGCATCGGCTCCTGGTTCATTGCCCGCAGCCTCGGCTATCCCGTGTTGGCGGAAGCGCTCTATTACTGCGGCGCGGCACCCATTGCCGCAGCCAGCCCCATGATCGTCGGCATCATCGGCGGCGATATCGAATTCAGCGCGACGGCCATGCTGCTCAGTCAAGTGGTGTTTGCCGTCCTCACCCCCTTTGTGCTGCCCTGTGTCGTGCATGATCCCGGCCTCACCTACGCCGTGCTGGCGACCCTCGTCGGCAAGCAGCTCATCTACATCATGGTCGTCCCGGCCGTCGTTGCCTGCATCATTCGCCTCATCTACCCGCCCAGCAAACTCTGGGCGCCCCGCCTGCGCGACTTCTCTCTGGGAATTTGGATCTGGAACCTCACCCTCATCGCCGCCATCAGCACCAAGCGCATGTTGCAGATGCACTACTCTTGGCACGACGTCTGGCCCATGGCCCTTGCGGCAGCTCTCATCTGCGCCTTCGGCTTCATCGCCGGCTACTGGCTGGGCTATCCGAAGCTCAAGCGCGAGTGCTCGCAGGCCCTCGGGCAGAAAAACACCATCCTCACCCTCTACATCGCCAACCAGCCCTTCGCGACACCTCTGGCCTCAGTCGCCCCGGCCTGCTACGTCTTTTTTCACAACGTGGCCAACGCCATTCAGATGGCTCTGGCCGTGCGTGAAAAAAATCGTTTGCTGTCCCGCAGCGGCGGTGAAGCCGATTCCGTGAGGAACGGCGGCGAAGCCCATCCCGCCTGAAGCCGAGCAGGGGCGCCCGACGCAGAGAAGAGGGGCGCCCGGAACGGCAAGCGGAGAGTCGGAAGCCGGGCAGAATGCGCCTGAAGTGAGCCGTGTTCGGCTGAAACCGAGCCGTGTTTGCCCGGAGCCGAGCCGGGTGCGGCTGAAGCCGAGCCGGGTGCGCGGGGCTCGCGCGGGCTGAAAACGAAGACGGAGAGAGCAGGGGGCTGCCGTTCGGGTTCTGTAAGCCGGATTCTGTCCACCCTCTAGGGCTGTGTGGCCATTTTTCTCACGCCGCGCTCCCGGAGGAGCCCGGCGCGCCCTGCCGAAGCAGGGTGCAACTAATACCCGGGGATACAGCGGGCGGGCTACCCTTCCCCTGTTTGTCTTGCATCGCGCGGGGTTTTCCGTGCCTCCCTCGTTACCTCGGGAGCGGTGGGCTCTTACCCCACCTTTTCACCCTTACCCTTGCGGGCGGTTTGTTTTCTGTGGCACTTTCCGGCCGCCCGGCCTCGCGACCGGACGTCTCCTGCTTTCGCAGGACGCGCTGCCCTGTGATGTCCGGACTTTCCTCTACCGAGCACCTGAGCACCCGACAGCGACCACCCGAACCCGAACGGCACAGCGAGACTACACGCAAAACGTGCCGAATGCAAGTCCAAAGTGCGGAAACGCTCGTCCTATCGCATCAGTACCTGATGCCCCGCTTGGCCAAATCCGCCCTCAGACCGCAGTGGGGCGACGTGCGCAGAGCCTCGCGCACACTCTTGGTCACCAAACTGTAGTGAACCGTCGTCTCGCCGTTGCAGGCCCCCGACGGCACGGCAAGCTCCCCGCGATCATCGAGGCTCACCCATCCGTTGCCGAGGTAGTAGCCGAGCACCTTGTCACTGCCGTAGCGGGCAGCTTGCAGGCAGGCCTTGACGCGATAGGGCTTCGTGGCGAGCTTCGGATTGACTGATTCGAGGCGTCGCACGAGCGAGAGATCGTCCTCGGCCACGGCTGCATTCCAATCCAATTCCGCGCGATTTTTCGATTCCCAGAGCTTCGAGACCGGGAAACGGCGGTTGTTGAGAAAGACCGACAGCTCCGTGACGCGACCGCCGGGGCAGGCGGCCTGAACTTCCAGTGCGTACTCGATCGTGCGATTCTCGATATAGGCCTCGCGGTAGCAACTGCGGCTCGTGTAGGTCGTTTCTCGGCAGTCCTCGTGCTCCTCCGTCTCTTCGTAGTATTCGGCAGGGTGGTAGACCTCGACGAGCTCGCGGTCATATTGGTTCCAGCAGAGGCGCGAATCTTCGGAATCGGGGCGGCTCATCATGGCCTCTATGAGTTCGGCGCGGCTGCGCCCCATCATCACCTGAGCATTGTTTTCAAGCGTGCTGATGCCCGAACAGGCTGCAGCGAGCAGTGCCGTCGCGAGGAGAAGCACCGGTTGCAGGAAGTTCATGTTTACCATGCGGCACATTGTGCCAAAGAGTCCCCGTGCCGCCAAGCCTGAAATGAACGTATGACACAGGCGTGCGGGCCCACCGGACGTCAAGCGCCGGCGGAGTCTTCCCCCGGCTCAGGACTGCGGCGCCGCCGGGGGAACGGCAGCCGCAGCTTCCTCTTCGACCTCCACGGCTTCGTCCTCAGCGGCGGCGGGCACGGCGTCAAGCTCCGCGGCTTCGTCGACAGCCGGGGCAGCGGGCTCCTCCTCGACCTCTACGGCTTCGTCCTCAGCGGCGGCGGGCACGTCCTCGACCTCCGCGGCTTCGTCGTCTCCGGCGTTCATGGCGCTGTCATCAGCTTCGTCTCCGACGATGACGGGAAACCCGTCCGTCTCCTCCGTCCGTCCACCGGGCTCCGCCTCGGGGGCGCTGAGCTTGACATCGGCAAAACTCTCGCCGAAGATGCGTCCGAAGTCCTCGCTGTTGATGAAATCCGCCAAGGCCTGCGAGTCGAAGCAAGCGTTTCGCTGCAGAAACAGCAGCGTCGGCACCACGGCCTCATGAAGCTCCCTTGCCGTTGCGGCATCCGTCCCCCAGCATTCGGGCCAGGCCGCATCCGCCTCGGCCATCAGAGCAACAAAGTTGTCGGCACGAGCCGCGAGCGTCATTCCTGCGGCATCGGCCATGCGGCCGTTCGTTACCGAGGCCAGCAAATCGAGCATGCGGAGCATCTCCTGCCGCGTTGCGCTCCCGCTGTACCGCTGCGGCAGCTCGCCGTCCGCGGGAACCACCGTCAGCTCGCCGGCAGCAACCGGGAAATACGGCTCGGGATTGAGGTAATCCATCGTCCCCGCCACCGGGTCGATCAGCAGAACCTGCGCCATCTCGGAGACGTGGCTCGCCGCCCAGAACGAGGGTTGAATCTCCGCCCTGAGCCGCAGCGCGACAACGTACTTGACGTGCGTCTTGCCGTCGGGCATCCTCACGCGGTGTGTGCCGAGGATGCTCACGGAGGATGAGCTGATCACCCGGCAAAGCGAACTCTTGGCATGCAGCAGCGGCGGCGGTGCGGAAATCATGAGCTTGCCGTCCCGAACCCTTGCATCAATCACCCAGACCGCATCCTGCAGCAGCTCGCTGAAGCCTCGGACCCCGTCGGAACTCTCCATGAGCGTGATGCCCGGGCAACGCGCCGTCCCCATGCGGTAGCAGAGCGCACGCTGCCCGGCGGCCGCCGCTTGATCCGGCGCCAAGGCCATCTCGTCGCGCGACAGCGCATCAGCAAGCTGCTTGTCGGCCACCAGCGCCGGGCGCAGAGCCAGAGCCGCAAAGCCGACAGCCCCGAGAGCCAGCACCGCGACGGTGCGCTTATGCCATCGTTTCATGGCGCCATTCTAATGGCAGGGGCGCTCGAAATCAAGACTCGAATCAAAGACTTGAGTTTTCGGCAAAACGGTCTATAATACCGCCCGACATGAGCATTACTTCATACGCGAATCAGTACGTGCTGGATCTGGTCGCCTACCAGCCCGGCAAACCCATCGAAGAAACCGCTCGAGAACTGGGCATGGAGCCCGAACGCATCGTGAAACTGGCCTCGAATGAAAATTCCCTCGGCCCTTCGCCGAAAGCGGTTGACGCCATGGTGCGGGCGGCTTCCGGCGCCCATATCTACCCCGACGGCGCAAGCTTTGAGCTGCGCAGCCGCCTTGCTGCCGACCACGGCGTGAGCTTTGAGCAGACGGTGGTGGGCAGCGGCAGCAGCGAGATTATCGAGCTGCTCTGCCACGCCTTCCTGCACCCCGGCATCGAGTTGATGGCAGCGCGCCACAGCTTCTCCATGTACCCCATCATGTGCAAGCTCTTCGGCGCCAAGTACGTCGAGGTGGAGAACAAGGCGGACTGGTCGCACGACCTCATGGGAATGCTCAAAGCCGTGACTCCGGCCACGCGCCTCATCTTCATCACCAACCCGACCAACCCGCTCGGCACTATGGTGCAGCAGGAGGAGATCGACGCTTTCATGGCGCAGGTGCCCGATCACGTCGTCGTCGCTTTCGACGAGGCTTACATCGACTTTGCCGATACGAAGCCCGACACGATGAAATTTGTGCGCGAGGGCAAGAACGTTGTCGTGATGCGCACCTTCTCGAAGGCCTACGGTCTCGCGGGTGTTCGCGCCGGCTACGCCGTTGCTTCGGCCGCCGTTGCCGACCTGCTCAACAAGGCTCGCACTCCCTTCAACATCAACCTCATTGCTCAGGCCGGAGCCTTGGCCGCCCTCGATGATCAGGAGCACATCGCCCGCTCCGTCGAGATGGTCAAGCGCGGCAGGCAGCAGTATTACGACGCCTTCAAGGCTTGGGGGCTCGACTACATCCCCAGTCAGGGTAACTTCATCTTGGTGAAGGTCGGCCGCGGCCGCGAGGTCTTTGACAAAGCGCTGGCTCAGGGCGTCATTCTGCGTCAGATGGACGGCTACGGCCTGCCCGAATACATCCGCATCACCGTCGGGACGCAGAAGGAGAATGCCCGTTGCCTCGAGGTGCTTGCAGGCATCCTCGGCAAGTAAGCGAGGGAATCGCGACGTCTTTCCCGTTCTTTTCAGCGGGTGCAGCCCTAGTCGGCGGCACCCGCTTTGCGTTGCACGGGGGGAAAGCGACCCGCGCGTCTTCCCGTCCGTCGCGCGGAAGGCTCGCGCCCGTTGTGAAAAGGCTTCCGGCGTCGGCGGGGGAAGGGGAGCGGTGTGGGGAAAAGGGCCGGAGCGAGGGGGAAAAGCGTCCGATTGTCGGCGGGGAAGGGCTCGAGGATGGCGGAGATGAGCCCGAGAGAGGCGGAGAGGCGGAGAGGCGCATGACGCTTCTCGGGCGGGGCAGCATGCGCGCAGCCCCGCCCGCTGCTTGCGGATCCCGCGCGGCCGTGGCATGCTGCACATCGGCAAGAGCGCCGGAGACGGCAATTGCGGCAGCACCGCAACCCGTCGTTCCGCGCCGCGCGGCCAGACCCCCGGCGGGCAATCTGAACAGCCGATTTGCCGCAAACTCAACAGATATCAAAACACACGGAAAAACATGGCTGACATCGAAAGCGCCTACCAAATCAAATACTCCGAGAAGTGGGGCAGCTACCTCCAGCAGGAAGCCTCGCGCCTCGACAAATACGTCACCGTTGAAACCGGCCTCTCCGGCAAGATGGTGGCCTTCGACCAGTACGGACTCCTCAGTTTCACGGAGAAGACCTCGCGCATGGGGAGCACTCAGCTGGACGAAGCTCCCACCAAGCGCCGCGTCATCTTCCCGCACATCTACACCAAAGCCGTCGGCTTTGATGAGTTTGACGCGAAGAAGCTGGCCAACATCGACTTGCCCGTCAGCAAGACCATCGAAAGCCTGCGCGCTGCCGCCGGTCGCACGATGGACAAGGTGATGATTGATGCCTTCCTCGGCACCAACTACACGGGAGAAAACGGCACGACCTCCGTGACCTTCCCGACGACTCAGACCATCGCCGAAGACTACTCGGACACCGGAGTCGAGGCGGACAGCAATCTCACGGTGGCCAAGCTCCGCAAGGCTCTGGCCATGCTCCACGCCAACGAAGCATGGAGCGAGGAGCGCCGCGCCTACGGTGACGAGCTCGTCCTGGCCTGCACGAGCAGCCAGATCGACTCCCTGCTCAAGGAGCCCGAGGTCTCGAGCTACGACTACAACACCGTGCGTGCGTTGGCCGAGGGCAAGATCGACAGCTTCCTGGGCTTCCGCATCATCCGCACCGAGCAGCTGCCCGTCAGCTCGAAGGTGCGTTCGTGCCTGGCCTGGGTCAAGAGCAAGGCTCAGTTCGGCATCTGGGACGACTTCAAGGTCAAACTCAGCATTCGCGATGACCTCGATGAAGCCCTCCAGATTCGCGCCAAGTTCGCCTGCGGCGCGACGCGTTTGCAGGAGGAAGCCTTCGTGAAGATTCTCTGCACGGAGCCCTGATCACAACTCAACACAACTCGGATAAATAACAGCGGTTGATTGAACGGCGGCGCTTCTGCATGCGGCAGGAGCGCCGCTTTCGATGACAAACATTTTACATCCTGCAAGACGAATCTATCTTGCAACGTTGCCGATGCGTGCTAGAATAGCATCGTGAACTCAAAATTATTACTCATTCCGGCTCTCGTCATCGCTTTGAGCTCCTGCTCATGGCATCGGCATGGGCACCATCCCGGCCCGCCCCCTCATTCGAACTATCGCTCTTACGACTCGTACAAGAACGAGGTGAAGGCGCGCAAGAAGTACGAAAAGGACAAATGGAAGGCTCGCAAGCAGTACGAGAAAGATATGCGCGACGCACGCCGCGACTATTATCGGCATCACTGATGCCTTCCGCTGAAACCGTCAGCCCCGGGCTTCCCAAGCCCGGGGCTTTTTGTTGAAAGCCGAGCGCGGGAAGCTGCGGGAAAGAACCGCGGCCTCGCGCTCGGCATCGCGCGCGCCGGATACGGCGGCGAGGCTGCGCGCGGCGCTCGCGAGGTCGGCAGCTTGTGCGGCAGGCTTGAGTTATCCGTTCGCTTGTGGTAGACTGGGCCCGTGCACTACCGTTGTATCCTGTTATCCGTCCTGCTCCCCGTCCTCGGCCTGAGCTCCTGCAGTCCCTTCGGCGAGGCTCGCAGCAGTTCGCCTGAGGCCCTCCGCCCCGCTTTGCCCGGAGGCTGGTGTTACGTCGATACCGTGGCTCCGTCCGTGCGTGTCGACTTGAAGTATGCCGGCAGCGACAACTTCGTCGGCCGCCCCATCGACGGCTACACGGGGCGGCGCGCCGTGCTGAGGCGCGAGGCGGCTGAGGGGCTGGCTCGCGTTTCGAAACAACTGGCCGACGAGGGTCTCGGCTTGCTCATCTGGGACGCCTACCGCCCCAAGCGCGCCCTGCGGGACTTCCGCGCGTGGTCGGCAAGCCCTGACGATCGTCAGAAAGCCGAGTTTTACCCGCATCTCAGCAAGGAGGATATCTACCGCGACCGCTACATCGGGGACAGCTCGGAACATTGCTGGGGCATCGCCGTCGACATCACGCTCGTCGATCTGAAAACCGGGCGCCCCCTCGACATGGGCGGCCGCCACGATCTGCTCGACCCGAGTTCCGCCACCGACTGCGAGACCATCTCGCCGCAGCAGCGGCAAAATCGGCACAAGCTGCGCGATGCCATGGCCGCCGGCGGCTTCCGCAACTACAGCAAAGAGTGGTGGCACTACTACCACTACCCCCTCCCGAAGCCGCTCCTCGAGTATGACTTCCCGCTCGATGATGACATGCAGTCACCCTGAGCGGAAAATGTGACATGCTGCGGGCATCTTGCTTGAAATCGTCCCGCTTTCGGGGTACAATACCCTTGCGTCTATGTTTACATCCTTATCTGACATGGCTATGATGGCTGCCTCGGAGGGCAGTGAGGCTTGGACGGCCGCCCAGCTCTTTGACAAGGGCGGGTGGCTCATGTGGGTGCTGCTCATGCTCTCGCTGGTGATGGTGGTCGTTGTTTTCGTGTGCTTCTGGACGACGCGTCAGGGAGCCGTGCTGCCCCGCCGCATGGTGGAAGCCGTCGACTCCTGCATTGTGCGCAAGGATTACCCGAGTATTCTGGCGCTCTGCGAGAAGGAAAGCTCCAGTTTCTCGCAGACCGTGTGCGCCGTCATTCGCTTCATGCAGCGCAACCCCAAAGCCGGGATGGACGAAGTGCGGGAGGTCGCCTCAGCTGAGGCTTCCCGCCAGGTCAGCATCCTCACGCGCCAGATCAGCTGGCTCTCGGATATCGGCTCCATCGCACCGATGATCGGTCTGCTCGGTACCGTCTGGGGCATGATGAAAACCTTCAAGGAACTCGCCGACGGCAACTTTGAGGGCGCGAAGCACATGGGCATGGCCAGCGGTATTTACGAGGCCATGATCACGACGGCGGGCGGCTTGGTGCTGGCGATTCCCTCGATGATGGCCTACGTGTTCTTCCGCAGTCGCATTCAGAAGCACACGGCCAACATGGAGGTGGCGCTCACGCATGTGCTCTCGATGATTTCCGAAATTCGGTACCGCGACGAGCATCCCGCTCTTCAGCGCTCGCGCGCTCAGGGTGCGGAAGTGTTGGTTGACGATGAGGATTGACGGATGCGGATGGACGGATGCGGATGGACGGATGCGGTTTGATGTGACACGCTCATGAAGATTCAGACGAAAATTCCGGCTCAGATCGGTTTTCAGCTCGCTCCGATGCTGGACATCGTCTTTTTGTTGCTGATTTTCTTTGTGGTGACGCAGAAGATTATCCTCACGGAGCAGGATCTCAACGTCAAGGTTCCCACGGCGCCCTCGTCGGAGGACGAAGTCACGCGCGCCATTGACGAGATCATCATCAACGTGCGCGAGGAGGACGGCAAGCTGATCGTCACGGTGGACGGCACGACCTTTACCCTCGACCAACTCCGCCAGAGACTGAGAAAGATCGTGAGCAACAACGAAGACGTCCCGGTGCGCATCCGCGGCGATGCCAAGACTTCATGGCAGGGTATTGCCGATGTGATTGCCGCCTGCACCGACGTCGGCGTCTACAACATCTCCTTTTCATCGCGCCTGCCCAAGGGGGAGGGGGCGGCTCCCTGAGCTGCCCGACCGCCGTGAGGTGCGCCCTGTTACTCGCCATTCCCGATGCAGCGAACAAAAGGCTCTGATTATGAATAAAACACTCTTGTTGCTCCTGGCCTGTTCATGCGCCGCTCCTCTCGTTGCGGCGCAGTCGCGCGACGCGCTCACCCCGCAGGCGGAAAACGATTCTCTCGCCATTGCGGAGCAGTTGTATGCTCAGGCTCGCTCCGCCTCGACCAGCCCGGACGCCAAGCCCCAGTTGTATCGGCGGGCGGCCGAGTTGTTCTCCGACTTCATCAGGCGTTATCCCCGCTCGGCTCAACGCACGCGCGCCCTCTATTACCAAGCCATGTGTTACGAGGCGCTTCGCGAGCAGCAGAGCTCGCTGAGCTTGCTGAAGAAACTCGCCGACTCCTGTGCCGGCTCGGGCAAGCGCGATGACTACGCTGCCTCGGCCGCGTACCGCTACGCCTCGCTCGCGAGCCAGCAGAAGCGGTGGAGTGAGGCGGAGCGCTACTACGATCTGGCCATCGAGCTTTCCGCGCGTCCGGCTCTCAGTCAGGACGCCGCTTACCGCTTGGGGCGGGCACAGATGATGCAGGGAAAGTATGCCCAAGCGGAAAAAAGCTTCACGGGGTTGATCGCGCAGCCGGCCGGCTTGCGCTCGGAGATTTACCAGTCCGCGCTCTACCTGCTCTCGCAGGTGAAGGTGTCGCAGGGAGAGCCTCGCGCCGCTTACGGCCATCTTGTCACCCTGTTGTCCCTTCGGGATCTCAACCCGAAGCTTGAGGGCCCGGCAACACTGCAGGCCGCTCGACTGGCCTCGCAGTTGAATTTGCCCGACGAATCGCAGCGCTACTACGACCGCCTCAGCAGAATGCCCAGCATGGGTGAATACGCCGGTGAGGCTCAGCTGCAGTATCTGACCATGCTGCTGCGCAACAAGGAGTATCGCAAAATTGCCGAGATCGGGCGCGTCGCTCTGCCCGAGATCAGCAATAAGGAAAAAAGCGCCCTGCGCTACATGATCATCGGCCAGGCATACATGGAGCTCAAGGACTATGCCAACGCGGCTGAGGCCTTCAGAAACGCCTGCGAAGACCAGCCCGAGGGCGTTCGCGGTGCCGACGCCATGTACCGACTCATCCTCTGCACGCTCCAGTGCAGCGGTGCGGACTTCCTCAAACTGGCCGCCGCTTACCTACAGCGCTTTGCCGTGCCGGGCAGCGAAACGGCGGATCTTCCCTGTACCAACCTCGTTCGCATGATGTATGCGGATAGGCTCATGACGTCGGACGTGAGCGAAGCCGCTCGTCAATTTGACGCCATCAACATTCAGCGTCTCCCCAAATCCGTACAGGCCAACGCCTACTACAGAAAGGCGTGGACGGCCATGCAGGGCTCGGATTACGATCCCCTGCCGTCTTTGGACGAGTTCGTCAAGAGCTTCCCGCAGGATGAGCGCATGCCCGAAGTGCTCGCCATGAGGGGTATTGCCCTTGCCGGCCAAAAGAAGGCGGATGAGGCTCTCAAGGATTTCGACCGCGTCATCAAAGAGTACCCGAACTCGGCGGCCGTGGCGACTTGCCTGCAGCAGGCCGCGCAGGTCTGCGCTGCCAACAATCGCAGCGCGCGCATGAAGGATTATTACCAAGCGCTCGTCAACCTCAAACAGACGGTGACTCCTCAGGCTCTGGCCGAAGCCAACTACGCGATTGCCGGCTACTACGTGAAGGAGGAGCCCGCTCAGGCCGTCCCCTACTACGAGGAAGCCGCCCGTCAGGATCCCCGAAACTACGAGGAGCTCTCGCGCTATTACTTGGTCATCTGCCACTTCCGCTTGCAGCAGTACGACGAGCTCAGGCAGAGTCTCGACGAGCTTGAGCACAAATTCCCCGAGCGCTACAAGGCCGTGCCGGCCGCCGTGTTCCGCTGGTGCGGTTGGATGTGCTACCAGAAGGGTGACCACGCGTCTTCCGCCAAATACCTCACGGGTGCCGTCGAGCGATCCCCGAAAGAGAGCTACACCACGGACAAGGGAGAGACGGCGGAGCGCCCCAAGGTCGACGGCCTCGTTTGGAAGACGCTCGCGCGGGCCTACCTCGAGCTGGGCGAGTATCAGAAAGGCTACGAGGCCTCCGAGCGCTACCTCGAGCAGGTGACGCAGCCCTATCCCCGCGCCGAGGGCATGCGCGACGCGGCTCTGCTGCTGGTCGGGCTCGGCCGCACGCAGGAAGCCCGTCAGCTCTGCGCTGACGCCATCAAGCTCGGCATCGACGGGCCCATCAAGTCATCCGTTTTCCTGGCGCTGGGCGATTCCTACTACGCCGAGAAGAACTACCGCGAAGCTGCGGCGCACTACGGCCGCACCGCCAACATCGTCAGCGATAAAGACCTCAAACCGCTCTCCCTCTACAAAATCGTCTGCGCCCTCAAGAAAGACGGCAAGGACGGCGAGGCTCTCCAGTACGAAGAAAACCTTCGCAAGGAATTCCCCAACTGGACCCCGCCCGAGCGCGTGCGCCGCATGATGGAAGAATCGTCCGAGTAACGCTCCATGTCGTCGGATTCGTCAGATAACCGCCGCAAGAGCTGGCTGGGCATCCTGAGCCCGAGCCGGCGCTGGTTGCGCGTTCTTCTGGCGCTCATCGGGCTGCTCCTGCTGGCGTTTCTGGGCGTTCTCGGCTACTACGCCATGCGGGCTCAGCACTATGATCTGGGGGCCGTCGGTCACAGACCCTCGCCCGGCATGCTCTTTGACTCACGGAATCGACCGATCTCGAAACTCGATGCCGGTGAGGTGGATTACGTGCCGTGGGAACAATTCCCGCGGTATCTCGTCGATGCCTTTGTGGCGCGAGAGGACGAAAAATTCTTCAGCCACAGCGGCGTCGTTCTCAGTTCCGTCGTTCGCTCCATGCTTCGGAACATCCTCTCGATGCGCTACGAGCAGGGGGCGTCCACCATCACGATGCAGTTGACCCGCAACGTCTACGAGCTTCAGGGCAAGTCGATGGATCGCAAGCTGCTCGAGGCCGCCCTTGCGCAGCGCATCGAGCGCCACTACGACAAACAGACCATCTTCGCCCAGTACCTCAATCGCATCTACTACGGGCAAGACTGCTACGGCATCGGTGCTGCCGCCCGCCATTACTTCAACAAAGAGGTCTCGGCACTCAATCTGAGCGAATGCGCGACTCTGGCCGGGCTGGTGCGAGCTCCCTCGCTCTGCAATCCGGAGACCAGTATCGAGAATGCCACGGACGTTCGGAACGAAACGCTTGCTCGCATGCTCGAGCTGGAGATGATCAGTCAGCAAGAGTACGATGCCGTGCTGGCTACTCCGATCAAGCTGAACATCAACCGCACCAAGCTCGTCGCCTCATACATCTCGATGGAGTCGCAGCATGAGATGGAAACCCTGCGCGACGAGCTCAAAGATGCCGGCGGCGGACTTTCCGTCGTCACGTCCATCGACTTGGAAATGCAGCGCTATGCGGAAGAAGCCTGCGAGATGGCCTTGGCTGCGGTGGAGAATCCCGGGCGCTTTCCCGCTCCTTGGCGCGCTCAGTACGAGACGGAGCAGCAGGCGGATGCCGCGGCTGAGGACTTCGGCAAACTCCGGCGCCCCGATTCACTCAAGCCGCGCGGTTCCTCAAACAATCTCACCGATCTGCTTCAATGTTGCGTCCTGGTGATCGATTCGCGCAGCGGGCATAAGGGCGAGCTGATTACCGTCACCTGCGGGCGAAGCGCTCTTGACGAGCGCAACCGCTGGGACGCCGAGATTCTGCCGGGGCGAGCCTGGGCTCCTCTGGTCTATTGCACGGCCTGTCTGCCGGGCGGCGAAGAACGGCATATCGTGGCGAGAGACGCGCGTGTGACAGGCCGACGAATCGGCTATGATGTCGTGCGCTCCTTTGTCGAAGAGCTCAAGATCTCCGAATCGTTCCCGGATCGCGAGCACGCGGATGATCTCTACGAAGGTCTCTTCCCGATGCCCCGGCGCAACCTTGCACGCCTGCTCTACAGCATCCTGAATCAGGGGAAGGGATATGAGCTTCACTGCATCCGCAGCGTGTGGAGCCGAGGCGGACGCTGCCTGCACTCCAACCGCGACGCCGCAGCAGCCGAGTACATTCGGCGCGAGAGCGCCGTCTCCGTGGCCGCTCTGCCCCCCTTCACGAGCCCCGATGGCCGAATCACGGAGCTGAGCGTCACGCTGCCCGACGGGTACGGTCAGTGGAGTATGGTGAGCAATGAGCGCGGCGTTTGCGTCTTTGTTTGGATGGGCTTTGACGACCCCCGCCAACCGGCGGCACAAGACAATAAGATACAGCCCTTGCTCCGACAGGCCTCGCAGAATTTGGCCCGCGAGCTGCACGGCGAAGCGCGCCGCATCCTCCGCGAGCAGATGGCCCGCGAAAAAGAAAAAGAGGAGCAAGCCTCCGCGCAAGAGTCATGATGACACTCAGAGAGCAGCAACTGGCAGAGAGAGAGCAGCAACTGGCTGCGGCCGAAGCCGCCGCCCGACGAGCCGGAGCCTTCCTCCGCGAAGCCTTCCACGGCAACAAAACCGTCGATGAATCCCTCGCGCACGACATCAAGCTGCGGCTCGATAAAGAGACGCAGGCGCTCATCGTCACGGAACTCAGCGCCGCCTATCCCGGCATCGCCGTTCTGGGGGAGGAGGGGAACAGCGGACCGTCCGATGCCGAAGAGCGCTGGATCATCGACCCGATCGACGGCACGGTCAACTACTTCTACGGCCTGCCCCTCTTCTGCGTTTGCATTGCCCTCGAGAGCCGCGGCAAAACGGTGCTCGGCTGCGTCTACGACCCCATGCAGGACGAATGTTACACGGCTTTGGCCGGGCAGCAGGCCCTTTGCAACGGGCAGCCCATTCACGTATCGTCGCGTCGTGCGATGTCTGAAGCCGTCATCTTTGCCGGCCACGGCACGCACGACGGATCGGGCGAAGCCGGCATCCGCCGCTTCGCCTACCTGTCCTCTCGCGTACGCAAGATGCGCATCTTGGGATCGGCCGCGCTCTCGCTCTGCTACATCGCCGCCGGGCGCATGGACGCCTACGTCGAAAGCCGCATCTCGCTCTGGGATTTTGCAGCCGCCCGCGTGATTCTCGAAGCCGCCGGCGGTGTGCTGGAGTTCGCTCCGTCTGCTCCCGGAGCCACATCCGGCGCCGTCGTCGCGTGGAACGGCTTGTTGCCGCTGCGCGAGACCTTGGCCGAATGCAGTCTCTCCGCCGCACCCGCCGCACCCGTCTCCCCGACCGAACCATGAACGCCCCCCGAAAGCCCCGCTCGAAGACCCCGGAGTCGAAAACTTCCGCCCCTGCCCACATCGGCAATACTCGCTTTCTGGCTTGGCAGAGCCTGCTGCGCTGGCAGCGCGGCGGTATCTTTGCCGAGACGCTCGTCGTCCGCGAGGGCGCCGCTTTGAGCCGCGCCGACCGCAGCTTGCTTCAGGCCATCCTCTACGGCTGCCTGCGGCATCTCAGCTGGCTCAACCACCTTTGCTCGCGGCTCCGCCCGGGCAAGCTGGAGAATGAGTGGCGGGCGCTGCTGCTGGTGGGGCTCTGCCAGCTCTTCGTGCTGCGCCAAGCCGAGCATGCGGCCGTGGGCGAAACGGTAGCGCTGGCTCCCAAGCGCGTGCGCGGCCTTGTCAACGCCGTGTTGCGCGAGGCTTTGCGGCGCCGAGCCGAGCTGATGGCCGAGCGCGAGCAACTGCCCCTTGCGCTGCGCTACTCCGTGCCCGAGTGGCTGGCGGAGCGCTGGGTGCAGCGCTTCGGCGAAGCTGAGACGCGTCGATTGCTCGAGTGGAACAACCTCGAGCCCAAGCTCTACGCCCGCCTCAACCCGCTCCGCCCCATGACCCCGCCCGCCCAATGGCAGCAGCTGCCCGGAGAGAGAGACTGGTACCAAATCGTCGGCGAGCTCCCGCGAGAAGCACTCGCCCAAGGGCAGCTCTACATTGCCGACCCCTCGACGCGGCACTGCATCCGCCTGCTGGCTCCGGCCCCGGGCGAACGCCTGTTGGATGCCTGCGCCGCCCCCGGCGGCAAATCCGTCGCCATGATTAGCGCCACCGGCGGGAATCTGCATCTGCTCGCTACGGACCTGCACGAGCATCGCCTCGCTCGGCTGCATGAAAATCTCATGCGAGCCGGCGGCCGCGACGTGGCGGTGGCGCAGCACGACTGGTCGCAGGCCTGCCCGGCCGAATGGCGCGGGCAGTTCGACGGCGTGCTGCTGGACGTGCCCTGCTCGAACACGGGCGTGCTGCGTCGGCGCGTCGACGCGCGGTGGAGACTCCGCGAGAGCGAAATCGAGCGTCTGTCCGCTCTACAGCGGCAAATCCTGCGTGCTGCGGCGGACGCCGTGCGCCCTGGGGGGCGCCTCGTCTACTCCACCTGCTCGATCGAGCGCGAGGAGGATCGCGACGCCGTTGACGCCTTCCTGCGCGAACGAGCTGACTTTGAGTTCGTTGAAGACTACTTGGCCCTGCCGCACCTCGAACGCGCCGACGGCGCCTACGCTGCGCTGCTGCGGCGACGCAGCGAATGAGGCGGAGAAATTGCGGCAGCCGCTCAAAAAAAGCTCGCGTTTCAGAACACAATCGGTATAATCAGAAGAGCACGGTAGACAATATAGACACGATATGATCACAAAGCAATTCACTGTTCTGAACAAGCTCGGAATTCACGCCCGCCCCGCCGCACAGTTTGTCCGTGTGGCCGGTAAGTTCCAATCGGATGTCACCGTGGAGAAGGACGACGAGGCTGTTGACGGCAAGAGCATCATGGGTCTGATGATGCTGGCCGTGGGCTGCGGAGCGGTGATTTCCGTGACGGTGGAGGGCCCGGACGAAGAAGAAACAATCAAGGCTCTTCAGGAGTTGGTTGAAAGCAAATTCGGCGAGGCCTGAAGTCGGCCCTCGCTGCCCCCTTTGTCATGAGTTCTGAAACGCCGGAGCGCCGTCTCAAGGGTCAGCCCGTATCTCCCGGCATTGCCGCAGGCACCATGGTCATGGATGCCCGCGGGCTCAACTCGCCCGTAACGCGCCGGATTTTGCCCACGGAGCTGGAGCAGGAGTGGGCGCGTTTCGAAAGCGCCATCGCCCGTACCGAGGAGGAGCTTCGGCTGCTCAAGGAGCGCGTGGAGCGCCTCTCGGGCGCGACCGAGGCCGCTATCTTTGACGCCCACCTCCTCTTCCTGCGCGACCGCACCATCCTCTCTCAGCTGCGTCGCGAGATGCCCAAGCGGCTTCAAAACATCGAAGCCGTCTACTACGCGGTCGTGCAGAACTTCGTCGAGGTGATGCGGCAGGTGGACGACCCCTACCTGCGTTCGCGCGCCGCCGATGTGCAGGACGTGCTCAAGCGCGTGCTGCACAACATGGAGCCGGCCAAATCCCAGCCCTGCAGCGCGGCAACGGACGGCCCGGCCATTCTCGCCGCCTACGATCTTGCTCCCAGTGATACGGCCGATCTCGACCAGCGCAACGTCCTCGGTTTTGTGACGGAGGTCGGCAGCTCGGTCTCTCACACGGCCATTCTCGCCCGCTCTCTGGGCCTGCCGGCCGTGGTGGCGGTGCCCCGGCTCATCCTCGACTGCCGCGTCGGCCAGCCCGTGATTCTCGACGGCTACAATGGCCTGCTCATCATCAACCCGACGGATGAGACGCGCGAGTATTACCGCGCCCTGCAGGTGGAGAAAGAGAAGGCCTACCAGAGCCTTGTCGATATGCGCGACCTGCCGGCCGAGACGCTCGACGGCCACCGCATCCGCTTGGCTGCCAACGTCGAATATTCCCACGAGTACAGTGCGCTCAAGCGCTTCGGCGCCGAGGGCGTGGGGCTCTACCGCTCCGAGTTCTTCCTGCTGGGCAACGGCAGCAGCCTGCCCGGCGAGGAGGAGCAGTATGAGCACTACCGCCTGCTGGCGGAGAGTTGTGCGCCGCATGAGGTGATCATTCGCACCCTCGATTCGGGCGGAGACAAGCTTCCCTTTGAGGAGCAGTCGGAGAAGGAGGACAATCCCTTTCTCGGCTGGCGCGGCATTCGCGTCTCTCTCAGCCGCCTCGATATGTTCAAGGAGCAGCTGCGCGCCATCCTGCGAGCCTCGGCGCACGGCAAGGTTGGCGTGATGTTCCCGATGATTTCGGGCATCACCGAGGTGCGCGATACCCTCGAGCTGCTGGAGCAGTGCCGTGCGGAACTGCGCGAGCGCGGTCAGGCCTTCGACGAGCACATGCGCGTGGGCATCATGATCGAGGTGCCCAGCGCGGCCGTGATGGCCGATGTGCTGGCCCGCCATGTCGATTTCTTCTCCATCGGAACCAACGACCTGACGCAGTACACCATTGCGGTCGATCGCGTGAACGCCCGCGTAGCCGGGATGTTCCGGCCGACGCACCCCGGTGTTGTGCGCCTCATGTCCCAGACGATGCGTGCCGGTATCCCGACGGCCGTATGCGGAGAGATGGGGGGCGATATTACGCTTGTCCCTCTGCTGATCGGCATGGGGGCTCATGAGCTTTCGGTGAGCATGCACCTCTTGCCGCTGGTGCGCTATGCCATTCGCCACCTGCGCTACAGCGACTGCCTCGAGATCGCGCAGAAGGCCTTGCAGGCCGAAGACAGCTACACCATCCGAAAGCTCTCGAAGGATCTCGCCAAGAAATCCTACCCGGCTCTCTTCGATTGACGTTGCCGGAGCGCACTGCGGGGCAGGGGCGGCATCGCGCTCTGTCGGTCTCCTCTTCCTCCGCAGAGCTCATCCTCAGAGCCTAGGCCCGTCGCGGCGCATGTTGCGGAGGCGACGCGTTTTTCGTGAGTGGCGCGTTTTTCGGGGGAGGCGCGTTTTTCGGGGGAGGCGGCGCGTTTTTTCGGAGGCTCGCGCTGCGCCATGCGGCATAGGTGTCTCTCCGAGCCTCGGACTGCCGGTGTGTCGGCGGCGAGGGCTGCGCCGGAAACTCCTCGGCTGCGCCGCCCCTGCGGCCGGAGAAAGAAGACCCTTAACCGACGCCGCCGGATTCAGTCGGCGAGCTTGGTGAGTAGCTGCCGGTGGGCAGCCTGCCCGACGGCGACGGGATCCTCGGCGCTGCCTCGCTGCGTGATGCGAATCGGTTGCCCCTCGGGGGTGAAATAGAGAGCGCGGAGCACAAGCGTGCCGCTGACCAGAGCGGCGTAGCCGCCCACAGGCACCGAGCAGTCCGCCTTCAGCGCGTCGAGGAAAGCTCGCTCCGCCGCGACGCAGCAGGACGTTTCGGCGTGATTGGCCGGGGCGACGAGCGCGCGCGTCTCCTCGTCACCGCGCCTGATTTCAAGAGCCACCGCCCCCTGACCGAGCGCCGGCATGAAGGCGTCGGGCGAGAGGTCGACGGCGCAGAAGTGCTGCCCTTCAAACTCGATATCGGGGCCGGTGAAACCCAGACGGTTGAGCCCGGCTCGCGCCAGCAGCGTGGCCGTCATCTCCCTGCTTTCCGCCAGCTTGCACAGCCTCGTGTGCACATTGCCGCGGATGGGCAGGCAGCGCGCCGACCCTCCCCAGTACGCATCAACGAAGCAGGCGCGGCGCACGCTCCCCGTGCCGATGACGGGGCGTCGGGCATCGGCGCCCGGCTTGATGACGAGCGTATCGGCGATATCCTCGCGCGGCAGAATGGCGGCGATTTCGAAGGCGGGGTCAAGTTGGCCGGGCATGTCTTTGAGGCTGTGAACCGCGCAGTCAATCTCCCCCGCGGCCAAAGCCTCTTCAATGGCGGCGATGAACACGCCCTTGTCTCCGGTGTTGGTGGCAGCATTGACGCAGTTGAGCGGGATGTCGGTACGCGCGTCGCCGGCCGTGTGAATGATGCGCAGCTCGTGGCGGAGGCCGGGGCAGCTGCGCTGCACGGCTTCGAGGGCGAGAGCTGTCTGAGCCAAGGCGAGCTCGCTGCCGCGAGTACCGATGATGAGATGCTGCTTCATGGGGATGATTCTATAGGATTACGCCGCGCATGCAAGCCAATTCTACGCGGCAGCGCGTTGCCGCCTGCGCTTCTGCCGCCGGGCAAAAAGAACGCAGAGCTCGTAGAGCAGATACATGGGCAGAGCCATGAGAAACATCGTGCCCGGATCCGGCGACGGTGCCAGCAGCAGCGCGGCGGCGAAACAGGCGACAAAAGCCGTCGCTCGCGTGCGCTTCATCAGGTCGTAGGTCAGAATGTTGAGCTTAATCAGCGGCAACACCAGCACGGGAAGCTCGAAAATGGCGCCGAAGGTCAGCACCAGCTTCGCCGCAAACGAGAGATAGTAGCCGATGCGCCAGTCGTTCTGAATGCCCATCTGCGCCCCGTAGTTGTAGAAGAAGCCCAGCACGCGCGGCAAGACTGCCAAGTAGGCGAAGGCGCATCCCGCGATGAAGAGCAGGCAGCCCCAAGCCACGCAGCGATAGAGCAAACGCCTTTCGTTCGGCTTTAGCCCGGGGATGATAAAGCCCAGAAGCAGGCGAAGCTGCACCGGAAAGGAGAGAATCAGCCCCGCGAAAAAGGCCAAATTGACCGAGAGCATGAAGGCTTCGGCCGGTTGAAAAGCTCCCATGAGCCGTATCTGCTCGTCTTGCTGCGCGGGGCGCAGCAGGGCACCCGACGCGTGCAGGGAGAGCGCGAGAGTCAGCTCGTCGGCTTGCTGAGGCTGCGCCAGCACGTCTCGCAGGTAGTCCGTCTGCTCCGCCTCGGGCAGCAGGGCGGCGGCCCGCAGCAGAGCTACGCAACGCGCGGCTTCCCGCACGCGCGCCGACTGCCGAGCGAGCAGCGCGTCGCGAGCCTCGGGAGAGAGCGCGGGCAGAACCTCGGCCAGCCTCTTGGCCGCCAACCAGTCATGCAGCGGCATTCCCTCGGGCAGAGCCTCCCGCTCTTGTTGCAGGCGAATTTGCTCGACGGGGCGGCTGAGAAAGTGCATGATTTGCGGCGTCAGGAAGAAGCAGAGAAGCATCGCCGCGAGCAACACGCCGAGCATGCGCAGCAGGGTGCGGCGAAGCTCCTCCAAGTGGTCGAGCAGCGGCCGCGGCTCATCGCCCGCCGCCCGCCGAGCCTGCAGCGCCTCGCGCGCGCGGAACATGGAGCGCAGCAGCATCATGGCGCATAGATGTCGATGCCGACGCGCCGCAGCAGATCAAGCGAAACGGCACAGGGATCGGGCGCGACCCAGTGCCCGGGCTCCAGCTCGACTGGCGTCAGATCCATACCGTAGGTCGCTTCGAGATAGGGGTGATTGATGCGCCTGCCGAAAGCGCTGCCCGGCGGCGGATCAATGGGCGAGGGGACGTCGCCCGGCAGCACGGGGACATGCCGGCGGCGGAAGGGATCGGGCAGGGGAATGGCCGAAATCAGCGCACGGGTATAGGCGTGCAGAGGGTTGCGGTAGACCACCGATGCCGGGCCGCCTTCGACAATCTTGCCGAGGTACATCACGGCCACGTTGTCACAGACATGCTTGACGACGGAGAGATCATGCGAGATGAAGAGATAGGCGAGCCCCAGCTCACGCTGCAGCATCATGAGCAGATTGAGCACCTGCGACGCGACGGAGACATCGAGCGAGCTGACGGGTTCATCGAGAATGAGCAACTTCGGCCCCGTCGCCAAGGCTCGCGCAATGCCGATGCGCTGCCGCTGACCGCCCGAGAACTCGTGCGGGAACTTCTCTGCGGCGCTGCGCGGAAGGCTGACGAGATCCAGCAGCGTTTCGACCCGCCTCCGGCGCTCCTGCTTCGTGCCTATCCCCTGAAGTTCGAGGGGCTCGGCAATGATGTGCCGCACATCCATGCGCGGGTTGAGCGAATCAGCCGGATCCTGAAAAACCATCTGCACGTTGCGCCTGAGGTTCCCGAGCCTCCACTGCGGGCGGCATGTGATATCGGTGCCCATGAGCCGGATGTAACCGCCGGTCGGCTCGCAGAGACGGACGATGCAGCGCCCGATCGTGCTTTTGCCGCAGCCGCTCTCCCCGACCAACCCGAGCGTCTCGCCGGCGGCAATGCTGAACGAGACGCCGTCGACCGCCTTGAGCGTACCGCCTTGGCGCGAGAAAAGCCCCCGCTGCACGGGAAAGTGCATCGAGAGATTGCAGACTTCGAGAATAGGTTGCGGTTGAGTGCTCAAGCTTGGCTTACTCTAGCACGCCGGCAGGCTCTTGGCAAGTGCGGATTGAGGGCGGAGCTCAAAGCCCCTCGCGAAGCGTGAGCCTCGCGGGGGGCTTAGAACTCGGGGAAGAGGGGGGAGGGGGAAAAGGAGGGAAAGGCGGGCAGCGATGCCTCACTGCCAGTCTACGCGATTTTCGTCCTTCCAGATCTTCTCCAATCCGTAAAACTCGCGAGTCTCGTCAGCCATCACGTGAATCATCACGTCGACATAGTCGAGGACGGACCAGAGCGCGTTGGGCGTGCGCTCGGCATAGACGGGCTCGATGCCGTACTGCTCGCCCACTTCCTTGTCCACATCGCGCAGAACCGCGCGCAGGTGGGGCACGGAGGTGGCCGTGCAGACAATGGCGAAATCGGTGAGCGACGACTGGCCGCGCAGGTCGTAGACGGCAATGTCCGTGGCTTTGGCATCGTCGGCCGCGCGGGCGCAGGCAAGTGCTAATTCCTTACTGTTCATGGTGTTATTCGGTCTCGCTTGTGGTGGTGGCATGCGGTGTGACGCTTCCTCTGCCGCATCTTCGGTTCTGCGTCCTCGTCAACGTGATGGCCGCATCTCCGATCTTGAGGTTCTCGTCAACGCGCATCTCTGTCGGCTGGGCGGGCAGCGTCGCTGCTCTCGTCCTCGCGCTCCTTCTCCTCGTCGCGGTAGGGCGGGGGCTCGTCGTCAGGCGTTTGCAGATCCGTCGGCGCATCGAGATCCTCGGGGATGGGGGGAGGAAGTTCGCGCACGGGCGGGTCGCTCATTTCACCGGTTTCCAGCAGCTCGGCAATCTGCTTGCCGCTGAGCGTCTCGAACTCGATGAGCTTGTCGGCGATGAGCAGAAGGCGCTCCTTGTTGTCCGTGAGAATGTCCAGAGCGCGTCGGTAGTTCTCCTTGACGATGCGCTGAATCTCCTCGTCGATAATCTGAGCCGTGTGCTCGGAGAAATTGCGCGTCGTCTGCGAAAGATCTCGCGCGAGGAAAACCTCTCCGTGATTCGTGCCGTACTCGATGGGGCCGAGGCGGTCGCTCATGCCGTAGACGCACACCATCTTGCGGGCAATGTCCGTCGCTTGGTGAATATCCATGCGTGCTCCGCCCGAGACATCGCCGAAGACAACCTCCTCGGCGCAGCGCCCGCCCATCGCCATGACGATGTAGTCGAGCAGCTCATTCTTGTACTCGCTGTGCTTGTCCTCCTCCGGCAGCATCATCGTAACGCCCAGCGCCGGGCCGCGCGGAATGATGGTGACCTTGTGCAGCGGCAGGCTCTTGGCGAGCTCCGTCTTGAGCAGGCAGATCGCGTGCCCGGCCTCGTGAACGGCCGTGTTGAACTTCTCTTTGTCCGAAATCTCCAGCGAACGGCGCTCTCGCCCCCAGCGCACCTTCTCCCGAGCCTCCTCCAGATCCGCCTGAGAGACCACGGCAGCGTTCTTGCGCGCGGCAATGAGAGCCGCTTCGTTGACCAGATTGGCCAGTTCGGCACCCGAGAAGCCGGTGGTTGCCCGGGCAATGGGGCCGAGGTCGGCCTTCGGATCGAGCTTGATCTTGCGGGCATGGACGCGCAGGATCTGCTCGCGGCCGGCGGCATCCGGCAGGTTGACGGTCACCTGGCGGTCGAAGCGGCCCGGGCGCAGCAGAGCGGGGTCGAGCACGTCGACGCGGTTGGTCGCGGCGATGACGATGACATTCTCGTTGGCGGAGAAGCCGTCCATTTCAACCAGCAGAGCGTTGAGCGTTTGCTCGCGCTCATCGTGCCCGCCGCCCACGCCGTGGCCTCGGTGGCGGCCCACGGCGTCAATCTCGTCGATGAAGATGAGGCAGGGCGCGTGTTTCTTGGCCTCGGCAAACATGTCGCGCACGCGGCTGGCGCCCACGCCCACGAACATCTCAACAAAGTCCGAGCCCGAAATGGTGTAAAAAGCCACACCGGCCTCGCCGGCAATCGCGCGCGCCAGCAGGGTTTTGCCCGTACCGGGCGGCCCCACCATCAGCACACCCTTCGGAATGGTGCCGCCGAGGTTGCGGAACTTGCGCGGGTTGCGGAGGAACTCGACAAGCTCCCAGACCTCCTCCTTCGCCTCGGAGATGCCCGCCACATCCTTGAAGGTCACCTTGTTGCGCGAGGGATCCACGAGGCGGGCCCGGCTGCTGGCAAACTTGCGTGCCCCGGCAGGGCCTCCGCCCTGCATGCGGAAGAGGAAGAAGAGCAGCAGCAGCACGATGAAGATGGAGAAGACGTTGAGCAGGATGGAGCCCCAGGTGTTGTTGTCCACCCGATAGCTGGCCTGATTGCCGAGCATGTCGCGCACTTGGTCGCCTTGGAAGCTGCGGTTGAACTCAACCATCACGGGCTCGACATCCTTCTTGGTGGCCTTGACGTCCGTTTCAAGCCTGTAGTTGCCGATGATGTACCACTTGTCGCCGTCGCGGACGAGACGCGTGTTTTCATTCGCATTCCGGCTGTTGAGCACGAGGCGTCCCTCCTCCCCCAGCTTGGTCAGGTCGCGGATGGACCAAAGCCTGTCCGTTCCGGCCGCCGGAGCGTAAGGAGCCGCTAAATCCCCGCCCTCGGTGATGCCGTAGCGGTTGCAAAGCTGGCGCATCTCTTCATTGTCGGTGACCGGGATGTAAAAAGCGCGCGCGGCACTGGTCGGTTGCTGGCGGTATTTGTAGGCCGTGATGCTCGCCTCGCTCGACGTGTCACTCATCGTGACCTCGATGGGGAACTCCTTGGGGTTGTTCGTGACGATGGCACCGCTGCGGAAGTCGTGGCGGAACTCGTCGAGCGTCAGACGTTTGGCCGAGCTGCCGCCGTCAAACGAGAAGGCCAGAACGAGAATGCCCGCGATGACGGCAATGAGAATCCACATGCCCCAGTTGCTCTGGGGCGCTGACGGTTTGACCGGAGGAGGGGTACCGTTGTCTTTCTGATTCGGATCAGGCATGAGTTTGTCGTGTTGGCGGGGATTCTAGCGCAGATGTGCGCTCTTGTGAATAAGTTTTCGAGACATACAGGCCGAAAAGGTGGTGCCGGGGCGATTTTCGCGTCTGCTGACGGCGATTTCGCGTCGTTCACCGCGATTCGGGAGCCCGGGAGACGGCCTGACCGCGCCCGGTGCAGCTGCGGATGCCGTGTTGCGGGAGGGGGCGTCAGAGCAGGTGCCCCATGCGGTCGCGCTTGGTCTCCATATAGTGGCGGTTGTCGTCATTGGGCGGGATGCTGATGGGAACCTGCTCCACGATGTCGAGCCCGTGCCCCGCCAGACCGACGATTTTGCGCGGATTGTTCGTCAGCAGCCGCAGGTGGCGCACCCCCAAATCACGCAGAATCTGGGCGCCGACGCCATAGTCGCGCAGGTCGGCGGGGAAACCGAGCTTGATGTTGGCATCCACCGTATCATAGCCCTGCTCCTGAAGCTTGTAGGCGTGCAGCTTGGCGGCAAGCCCGATGCCGCGCCCTTCCTGGCGCAGGTAGAGAATGACGCCGCCCTCCTGCGCGACGCGGCGCATGGCGGCATGCAGCTGGCTGCCGCAATCGCAGCGTCGGCTGCCGAAGACATCGCCGGTCAGGCATTCGCTGTGCACGCGGCAGAGGACGGGTTTGTCCGAGTCGATTTCGCCGTGCACGAGGGCGAGATGCGTCTTGCCGTCCACCTTGGAGTGGTAGGCGTGGCAGATGAACTCACCGAACTCGGTGGGCAATTTAACCGTTTCCTCGCGCTCGACGAGTTTTTCCGTGTGCTGGCGGTGTTCGATGATTTGAGCCAGCGAGCAGGCCTTGAGGCCGTACTGCTTCTGGAAGCTGCCCAGCTCGCCGAGGCGAGCCATGGTGCCGTCCTCCTTCATGATCTCGCAGCAGACGCCCACGGGTTCCATGCCCGCGATGCGCAGCAGATCGACGGTCGCCTCGGTGTGTCCGGCGCGGCGCAGCACGCCGCCCTTGCGCGCCTTGAGCGGGAAGCAGTGGCCCGGTTGCACGAAATCGTCAATCCTCGCCTTCGGGTCGGCGAGCTTCATCGTGGTGATCGATCTTTCAAAGGCGCTGATGCCCGTCGTGGTGCCCTCTTTGGCATCGACGCTGACGGTGAAGGCCGTGTGGAGCTTCTCCGTATTGTGCTGCGCCTGCATCGGCAGCCCGAGTGATTCGACGCGCTCGGGAGCCATGGGCACGCAGATGAGGCCGCGGGCGTGCGTGGCCATGAAGTTGATGTTCTGCGGCGTGGCAAACTGCCCGGCGCAGATGAGATCCGCCTCGTTCTCTCGGCTGGGATCATCGGTGACGAGGATGAGCTTGCCGAGCCGGAGGTCTTCAACGACCTCCGCGAGCGGGGAGTAGACGATGGGGTCGACGCCGTCGGCCACCGGAACGGAGCCTTGCGGCGCCAAGCTGCTCAAGTCGCATCCTGACGGCGTGCAGCAGGGCTGCGCCGCCACATCGCGGCACGCCGGCAACTCGGGCTCTCGGTGCGAGCCGCAGAGGCAGTCGCCTTCGCCGCTGACGGAGGCATCGCATTGTTGGATGAAGTCGTTGATGTCAAAGACGCCGTTCTTGGAATGAAACTCGACGGGATTCATGCGTTGATGCGTGGAGTGGAGGAAGGAGGGATGCGCTGATTCCGGCCGCGCGGGCCGCGGCGGAATCAGCAGTGTGTATTGATGTTATTTGCTCATTTTTGCCCACGAGTCGCGCAGCCCCACCGAGCGGTTAAAGACGGGGTGCTCGGGGCTGTGGTCGTAGCGGTCGGCCACGAAGTAGCCCGTGCGCTCGAATTGGCAGAGGAACTCGTTGGGTGCGGCCGCCAAGGCGGGCTCGACGACGGCATCGCGTATCACGGTGAGCGAGTCGGCATTGAGCGAGGCGAGGAAGCCCTCGGGGTTGGCATCGGGAGCCTCATCCTTGAAGAGGCGGTCGTAGAGGCGCACCTCGGCGCGAACGCCGTACTTGGCCGACACCCAGTGAATGGCGCCCTTGCACTTGATGCCCTCGGGCGGGTTCGAGCCGATGGTGCCGGGGATGATTTCCGCGCGCAGCTCGGTGACTTCGCCGTCGGCATTGCAGTCGTACTCCTTGGCAATGATGCAGTAGCCGCCGCGAAGGCGCACGCAGGCCCCGGGAGAGAGGCGCTTGTACTTCTTGGGCGGATCGATCATGAAGTCGTCCTTGTCAATCCAGACCTCGCGGGTGAGCGTGATGCTGCGGTTGCCCAGTTCGGGCTTCTCCGGGTTGATGACGACTTCGACTTCCTCCTCGAAGTCCTCGGGCAGATTGGTGAGCACGAGCTTGAGGGGGTGCAGGACGGCCATGCGGCGCTCGGCATTCGTGTTGAGTTCATTGCGGACGGCATTCTCAAGCCTGGCCACGTCGGTGTTGCCGTTGAACTTGGTGATGCCGACGCCCTCGCAGAAGTCGACGATGGCGCGGGCGGGGTAGCCGCGGCGGCGCATGCCGCAGATCGTCGGCATGCGCGGGTCGTCCCAGCCGGCGACGTAACCCTCTTCGACCATCTGGCGCAGCTTGCGCTTGCTCATGACCGTGTAGGTGATGTTGAGGCGCGAGAACTCGCGCTGCTTCGGCCGTGCCGGCACCGGGCAGTTCTCGATGACCCAGTCGTAGAGCGGACGGTGATTTTCAAACTCGAGCGTGCAGAGCGAGTGCGTAATGTGCTCCCATGCGTCCTCCAGCGGGTGGGCAAAGTCGTACATCGGGTAGATGCACCACGTGTCGCCCGTGTTGTGGTGGCGGTCGTAGGAGATGCGGTAGATGACCGGGTCGCGCATGTTCATGTTGCTGCTGGCCATGTCGATTTTGGCGCGCAGCACGGCCGCGCCGGCCTCGTACTTGCCGGCCTTCATCGCCTCGAAGAGCGCGAGATTCTCCTCGGGCGCGGTGTCGCGGTAGGGCGAGGCCGTGCCGGGGGTGCGCAGATCACCTCGCTGTAGGCGCATGGTTTCGCGATCCTGAAGATCGACGTAGGCGAGTCCCTTCTTGATCAGCGCGACGGCGCAGTCGTAATAAAAGTCAAAGATGTTCGAGGCCCAGTAGAGATGCTCGCCCCAATCAAAGCCCAGCCAGTGGATGTCTTCCTGAATCGAGTTGACGAACTCGATGTCTTCCTTGCAGGGGTTGGTGTCGTCAAAGCGCAGGTGGCATACGGCGCCGAGGTGGGCATACTCCTTCGCGATGCCGAAGTCAAGACAGATGGCTTTCGCGTGGCCGATGTGCAGATAGCCGTTGGGTTCGGGCGGAAAGCGCGTGATGGGCACGGTGCAATGCCCCTCTGCCAAGTCCTTGGCGACGATTTCGCGTATGAAGTCTAGTTTCTCCTCGTTTGCCATGCGCAGCATTGTACTCTCCTTGCGCTGACAAATCAAGCTCAATCACGGGGAATGACACGCCGCAGGTTCAGCAGAGCGCGCCGCCGGGAAGGCGGCAAACCGGACTCCGCGCCCCCTCAGATGTCGCGGAGGCGCGACAGGCGTTCCTTGAGGGCGATGACGGCGGGGTGGGCGAGGATGCGGCCGATGGCCGTGGCCGGAATCGGGTGCTCGGGAGCGCAGACGGTCAGCGGGGAGGGCAGCTTGGCGATGATCGCCTCCTCCGTGGGGCGCAGCGTGCCGACGTAGTCGCCGTCGAGCTGGTAGGCCAACTTGGATTCGGCGCTGATGACTCCCTCCTGCAGCTGGCAGAACTGCGTGGCCTGACTGGTGTTGCGGTTCGTGCCGCCGAGCTGCATCATGCTCGAGATAATCTCAATGACAATGCCCATGCTCTCCTGCTGAATCATGACGGCATCGAGCAGGCCGTCGTCGCAGGCGGCATCGGCAAAGAGGCGCGCCTCGCCGCCGTAGCGTTTGCCGTTGCCCAGAATGAGCTGCGTGCCGATGATTTCTTCGCCGCCGGGCAGGGCGAGGGTGATGACGGCGTGGTGCTCGGTGGCGACTCGCAGCGCGGTGATGAGGTGCGAAGCCGCGCCCAGAAAGCGCTTCATGTTGGGCGTGATGAGCTCGACGACGCGGGCGTCGGGGCCGAAGCCCGCCATTTGCAGAAAGGGCTCGCCGTTGACGGTGAAAATGTCGACCTTTTTGCGCGTCTGCCCCATGATGGCCTCGAGCGCGATATCGAAGCGACGACTGCCGATGCCCAGCTCGCGGGCAAAGACGTTCATGGTGCCGCTGGGTAGGATGCCCAGTGCCGTCGGCGTGTCGAGCAGCCCGCGTGCAACCGTCTTGAGGGTTCCGTCCCCGCCGGCGGCCGCGACAACGGGTTCGCCGCGCTCCGCGAGGTCGAGAGCCTGCCGGCTCATCTGTTCGGGCGAATCCGAGCTGATGAGCCGAAAGTAGCCCTCGTGCGCACTGAGCCACTTGCGAAGCCCCGAGCGAAAGAGGCTGCCGGCGCGCGTGTTGAGAAGCAGCGGCACCGGGTGCTCGGGCAGGGGGGGCATGGCTCCTCCCGCAACCTCGAATGCCGGGTTCGCCTCCTCCCCGGGCCGAGATGCCTCCTCCCCGAGGCGAGTGGTCTCTTCGCCGAGCCGGGGGGGCTCTTCGCTGGGCAGAGCTTTGTTCATGCGGATGCGGCGTCCTGCTCCTCTCGCCTTCTCAGCAGATGAGATAGAGGGCCGGAAGGATGAAGAGGGAGAGCGATACGGTGAAGGAGGGAGAGTCGATGAGGTCGAAGATGCCGCCGATACCCGGCAGCAGCGAGCCGCTGTCCTTGACGCCGAGCCCGCGCTTGATCAACGAGCCGGCGAGGTCGCCGAAGACGGCCACCACGAAGATGACGGCCGAGAAGAGCGTGAGGAAGAGCGTATCCGCCGAAGCCAAAATCCCATGCCCCAGAAGGACGCCGAGAGCCGTCGTGATGATGAAGGAGCCGATGATGCCCTCCCAGCTCTTCTTCGGCGAGACGGCGGGGCTGAATCGCGCGGTGATGAACTTGCCGCCGAAGAGCACGCCCGTAACGTAGGCCCAGATGTCGCTCATCTTCGTAACGAGGACGATCCAGAGCAGGAAGTGACACTCTTCGTGACAGCCCTTGAAACAGAACCAGAAGGCGAAGCAGAGAAGCCAGACGGGATAGACGAAGGCGAGTATCGTTTCCGCCGCGCCGGCAAGGGCAAGCTGCCCGCTCTTGCCTTTGTAATCCATGGCGAGGATCTGGCGTGCGAAGGCCAGAATGCTGTAGAGCGCCAGCCCGCCCCCGCCGAGCATGACGGCGGACAGAAGCCCGGCTCCCTGAAGCTGCGGGCTGCAAATAACTCCCTGCGTGATGAGCAGCAGCAGCCAGGGGTAGACGAGGCCGCCGACGAGCACCAGCGGGCGGTCTGCCGCACGCCCCTTGAGCATGCGGTACCACTCGATCGTTGTCAGGTTGCAGAAGAGGGCGATGAGGATGCCGTAGCCGAGCGGTTCATCCCAAGCGACGGCGCCGCCGAGGATGGACAGCAGGATGACGGTGCTGAAGGTTCGCTCCCAAAAGGTCTTGGTTTTCGGGGTCATGGTTATGTTGGTGGGGTGACTTGCGCGGAACGCGAGCTCCGTGCTCGGCGCTTAAACCTGCGCTGCGAGCATGAAGGTGAGAGGAGTGGGGTGTCGGGCAGAGAGGCGGCGGAGCCGAAACGGCTCCGCCGCCGAGAGTGTGGCTGATGAATCAGTGTCCGCCTTGGCAGAGCAGGCAGCCCCAGCCGGCGCGGATGTCGGCGAAGAAGTCATTGCCCTTGTCATCCACGAGGATGTAGGCGGGGAAGTCCTTCACCGTGATTTTCCAGATGGCCTCCATGCCGAGCTCGGGGTACTCGAGGCACTCGATGGAGGTGATGCAGTTCTTGGCGAGGTCTGCCGCGACGCCGCCGATCGAGCCGAGGTAGAAACCGCCGAACTTCTTGCAGGCATCGGTGACGCACTGAGCGCGGTTGCCCTTCGCAATCATGATCATGCTGCCGCCGTGGCTCTGGAAGAGCTCGACGTAGGGATCCATGCGACCGGCCGTCGTCGGGCCGAAGGAGCCGGAGGGATAGCCTGCGGGAGTCTTGGCGGGGCCGGCGTAGTAGATGGGGTGATCCTTGATGTACTGCGGCAGATCCTTGCCGGCGTCCAGCAGCTCCTTGAGCTTGGCGTGAGCAATGTCGCGACCCACGATAATCGTGCCGGTGAGCGAGAGGCGCGTCTTGACCGGGTATTGGCTGAGATCCGCCAGCACCTCCTTCATCGGGCGATCGAGATTGATGGGCACACCGGCGCTCTTCGTCTCGCGCAGCTCGGCCGGGATGTACTTGCCGGGGTCATACTCCAGCTCTTCGATGAAAATACCCTCGGGCGTGATCTTCGCCTTGGCGTTGCGATCCGCCGAGCAGGAGACGCCCAAAGCCACCGGGCAGGAAGCCCCGTGGCGCGGCAGGCGCACCACGCGCACGTCGAGCGCGAACCACTTGCCGCCGAACTGGGCGCCCAGCCCGAGCTTTTCGGCCTCTTTCTTGAGCTCGTTTTCGAGCTCGATGTCGCGGAAGGCCCGGCCGTGCTCGTTGCCGCCGGTGGGCAGGCTGTCGTAATACTTCGTCGAAGCCAGCTTCACCGTCTTGAGGCAGAGCTCTGCGCTCGTGCCGCCGATGACGAAGGCCACGTGGTAGGGCGGGCAGGCCGCCGTGCCGAGCGTGCTCATCTTCTGCACGAGGAAATTCTTGAGCGTCTTGGGATTGAGCAGAGCCTTCGTCTCCTGATAGAGGTAGGTCTTGTTGGCGGAACCGCCGCCCTTGGCGATGAAGAGGAAGCTGTACTCCATGCCGTGATCGGTGGCAAAGAGGTCAATCTGAGCGGGCAGGTTCGTGCCCGTGTTGATCTCCTTGTACATGTCGAGCGCGACATTCTGCGAGTAGCGCAGGTTATTCTTCGTGTAGCAGTCGTAGGCTCCGCGAGAAATGTACTCCGCATCGTTGAAGCCCGTCCAGACCTGCTGGCCCTTCTTGCCGACGCAAATGGCCGTGCCCGTGTCTTGGCAGAGGGGCAGTACGCCCATGGCAGCCACCTCGGCGTTGCGCAGCATCGTCAGCGCGACGCTCTTGTCGTTCTCCGAGGCTTCGGGATCACTCAGGATGCCCTTAACCATCTCAAGATGCTCGGGGCGCAGGTAGAAGGAGACGTCGTGCCAAGCCGTCTCAGCCAGCAGGCGAAGCCCCTCGGGCTCGACCTTGAGTATGGGCTTGCCTTCAAACTCGCCGATGCTGACGTAGTCTTTCGTGAGCAGGCGATACTTGGTGGTATCTTCCCCCATGGGGAACATTTCCTGATAGACAAAGGGAGGTGTTGCCATAACGACCTTATTTGTACCACCGCCGCCGCCGAAAAGCGAGCACAAAATACGACCCGCCTCGGCAAGACAAGGAAGGGAGCAGCAGACACCCTGCTGCTCCCTTCCGAAATAGGGGGCGCGAAACGCCGAGCCGCCTAGCCGCCGCTGCAATCCGAACGCGGAGACGCGAACGCGGCGACGGCGCTCGGTGCGTCAGGCTTCGGGCGCGACGGCTGCGCGCATGATGGACTCGGCCAGCGGCTGGTCGAGCGGCAGCACGCCGGGCAGAGTCATCGCGTTGCCGTTCTCGTCGTGGCAGGCCGCGTGCGCCATAGCGGTGTAGTCCGCGTCAGCCGGAATGCCGAGCTCCTGCATGGTCTGCGGCAGACCGATCGCGCGGTACCACGAGCGCAGGCGGGCGATACCCTCGCGGATAACGCTCTCCGTATCGCGGTTGGCGGCAACACCCATCACATTGACGGCCCACTGAGCGAAGATACCCGGGTTGGCGTGCCAGACAGCCTCCATGTAGGGCGGCACCACAACGGCCAGACCGCCGCCGTGCGGCACATCGTAGACGGCACTCAACTCGTGCTCGAGCCTGTGGCAGGCCCAGCTCTGCTCGCGACCGATGCCCAGCAAATCGTTGTGCGCGATCGTGCCGCTGAGCGCGAGCTGCCCCCAGGCGTTGACATCCTTCGGGTTGTCGCGCAGCACGAGAGCCTGCTGCATGATGGTGCGCATCGTCGCCTCGCTGAGAGTGTCCGAGAGCTGCGTATCCGTCGTGTTGCTGAAGTAGCGCTCGAAGATGTGGCAAAGCATATCGCAGGCTCCGTAGGCCATCTGAGCCGGCGGAAGCGTGAGGAAGAGCTCGGGATCGACGATGCTCAGCACGGGGCGCAGCAGCTGGTGCTCGGCGGCGAGCTTGCGGCTGGTCTCTTCGTTGGTGATAACTGTGTTGGGGCTGTTCTCGCTGCCGGCTGCCGGGAGCGTCAGAATCGTAGCGACGGGCAGGGGGGTAAAGTCGACGGCGAGACCCTGCGTGTAGTAATCCCAGACATCGCGGGGAGCAGGCACACCCAGAGCAATGGCCTTGGCCGAGTCAATGACACTGCCGCCGCCGACGGCCAGCACGAGGTCGACCCCCTCAGCCCGGCAAAGCTCGATACCCTTGCGGGCCAGAGACAGGCTGGGGTTGGGCTTGACGCCGCCCAGCTCGACGAAATCGACGCCGGCAGCCTTCAGCGAGTCGACGACGCAGTCATAGAGACCCGTGCGGCGAACGCTGCCGCCGCCGTAGTGCAGCAACACCTTGCGAGCCAGAGGCTTGACGAGTTCTCCGATGCGGGTGCGCTGGCCGGGGCCGTAGACGTAGTGAGTGCGGTTGAAGTAATCAAAGTTGAGCATACAAGCATGCTAGCCCCAAATCGCCGCGTTGGCAAGCTTGAAGAGCGGGAAAAGAGCCGCATGTCTCACTTTTCGCTCATCCGCGAATGAAGCGGCGGGCCTGATAGCAGTAGTTGGCACCGCTCCAAAGCGTGAGAAGGAGGCTGATCCAGAGGAAGGCGGCGCGCAGACCCTCACCGATGCTGCCGAAGAGAAGCTCGGGAAGCGGGAAAAACAGGTTGGCACCGTAGGCGAGCAGCAGAAGGCAGTCGATACAGTAGGCAAGCTGGAAACCCGTCTTCCACTTTCCGCACCAGTCGGCCGCCATCACGTAACCCTGAGCAACGGCCAGCTGCCGGATACCGGTAACGAGAAACTCGCGGAAAATAATCACAATCGTCACCCAGAAGGGGCAGAGATGCACCCCCGTCAGGTAAATGTAGGCCGCGCTGACCAGAATCTTGTCCGCCAAGGGGTCGATGAGCTTGCCGAAGTTCGTCACCTGATTGAGCTTGCGGGCCAGATAACCGTCGAAGAAGTCGGAAACGGCGCCGATGACGAAAGCCCAGAATGCAATGCAGCGCGCAAGACTCAGCGGCACCAGAATCCCGGCGCTCTCCTCGCTGATTTCAGCGACGAGTGAAGGATGGGCAGCGTCCCACGCCAGAGCGCAGGTAAAGACGATAACGCAGAAGATGCGCGTCAGAGTGATGCAATTGGGCAGGTTGAACATACCGTTACGCGGGTATATTAGGTGATAACGGATTGAATGGCAAGTCCAAATTCTTCCCAATGCGCGCAGGGCTTTCACGCGCGCACTCGCGAGCTCACGGCGTCAGGATAAAACACGGCCGCGGATCAACGCAGCCGTCGAACCACCGGGAGCTCACGAAGAGCCTTCGGGTGTTCAAGGGGGGGGCAATGGTGTTCAAGGTGTTCAAGGTGTTCAGGGTGTTCAGGGTGTTCAGGGTGTTCAGGGTGTTCAGGGTGTTCGAGCTGTTCAAGGTGTTCAGGGTGTTCAGGGTGTTCAGGGTGTTCGAGCTGTTCAAGGTGTTCAGGGTGTTCCGCTGCGCTGCGGTCGCGCCGAGGCGGCTCGACGCCTCCCCGGACACCGCCGACCGCGGCAGAGTGCCTCTCGTTCGTCTCCCCCGCAAAGCTCTCCGCGGCGCTTGCTCCGGCATGCTCCGGCAAAACAGCTTGACAAATGGCTCGCGTATTGGTAAGGGGAGTATCTGCCTCCGTCATGAAACTACGCTCTCTTTCCGTCATCCTTCTCCTGCAGGCTCTGCCGAGCCTCGTTTACGCCGCCTCGACAGACAGCTCCCTCGGCTCTGTGATCCTGCCCGATGCTCAGGGATCCCTGCGCTTTGTCGCCGCGGGGGTCAATGTTGCCGATATCTCATCCTCCGACCGCTTTTACGACAACGGCAAGGGCTATTACTGGCAGGAAGAGTCGCTCTATGAGAAGGCCATGGAGGAATACCGAAAGGCGGGAGATTGGAGCTTCCTCGGCGATCTGACGTCTCGCGTGCCGGAGTCGGCCAACGAGAACGGCGAGTTTTACGTCAACCTGACGAATGACGGGGACTCCTGCTGGTACAACGCCGGCAGCAATGTCCTCCAATACTGGCAGAGCTACTACGGCGTCTTCTACCGAGGCGTCGGGGACAACGGCACGGACAACGCGCTGCCTTACGGCCATACCTATGCGGAGCACTACCTCGAGGCCCTAGCGGGTACGCAGTCGTTGCAGGTGGACATGCTCTTTTACGACAACTGGGTCGACGACGGCGGCAACACCGAGATGAGCGCTTCTTGGTATCTGGCCGGAGATACGTCCTTCCCCGAGCTTAACGACAATGCCGCCTCGGCCGGTTTCTTCCGTGATTACTTCGCTGCGACGGCTCCCTGCGTGATGGAGTTCCGGGATGAGGGCTTCAGCATGAGTGAGCTGCGGGATTTGCTCATCGACGGGTTAGGCTTGACGGCAAATGCCGACGGCTCGTTCACGCAGAGCGAGGTCGGCCGGATCATCGACTTCGGCATCAGCAGCGACGCGGGTGGCCACGCCATCACCTGCTACGGGGCTGAGTTCGACGCCGCCGGAAATGTGACCTCCGTGCTGATCGCCAATTCGGACGATACGGTTTACGGCACCGAGCGCCTGTACCTGAAGAGCGAGAACGGTCGCGTCTACCTCTACTCCGATGAAGCCTGCGAGCAACGTTGGGATTACGCCGATGAAGAAGACTGGTATGTTGACCTGATCGGCTACATCAATACCCCGGATTCCCTCAGGCGCATGTATGCTCAGTACACCGACGCGCAGAATCCCCTCGTCTGGAACGGCAGCAACGGCAGCTGGGACGCCGACGCCCCGGCGGCTGACCCCGACCTTTTGCCCACCGAGGCCACCGGCTGGGATGTCTACGTCACCGAAGGCGCCTTCACCGACTACTACCACTCGTGGTATGATGCATCCCGCCCTCTCGAATTCGGCGACTGCGGGCTGGGCGGAGAGATCGAGGTGAAAGGCAACATCACAGCCGGAGCCCTCAGCTTCAACAGCGACGCCTACCGCTACAGCCTCCGCGGCGAGGGTGACAATACCGTCACCGCCGCCTCGCTGAACATCACGGGCAAGGGCGGCGTGACCCTGAGTGCCGTGAACCTCAGCGTCTCCGAGGCTACCATCAGCGCAGGATCCCTGACGCTCGGCAGCGGTGCGGCCCTCACGGGGGGCGAGCTCTGCGTCACCGGCGGCTCCTCTCTCGTGTTCGACGGCGGCAGCTTGGGTAGTTCGGAGGCTCTCTTCGGCTCGGGCAGTCTCCTTGCGGTTTCCGGCAACGGCGGCAGCTTCACCGGCAACTCGCTCACCCTGGGGCAGGGCGCCACCCTCACGATGGACTTGAGCAGCGGTGCCGGGCAGACGGAAGCCCTGCTGAGCGTCAGCGGGCAGATGAACCTCACCGGCAGCGTCTTCCTGATGCTCGGCGAGCAGCCGGAGGAAGGCGCCGTCTACTGTCTGATGGACTTCACGGGCGGCACCGCCCCCTCGAACTGGCAGAGCATGTTCACCGGCTACACCGGCACGCTGGAACTGTCGGACAACGTGCTCTACCTCATCAACAACGAAGACGTCCTCTATTGGAAAGGCGGCAACGGCACTTGGGAAACACCCTCGTGGTCTTCATCGCAGGGCGGTGCGGACAGCTTGGAGTTCCGCGACGGCGCCTTCGTCTGCCTGATCGGCGCATCGACAAGCGAAGCCATCGAAATACAAGAGACGCACCAAGTGCGGGGCATGTCCTTTGACGGCCGGTACGTCCTCTACACCCTCTCCGACGTCTCGCTGGAAGGTCTCAGCAAACTTGAACTCAAGGAGAACGCAGCGGTGGAGCTGGGGGTGGAGACCGACATGTCCCAAGCCACCGTCAGCCTGGCTGCCGGCAGCGAACTCGTCCTGTATTCCTCTGCCGAGATGCGCCTTCTGAAAAACGAGGGCAGCCTCGTGCTCCAGAGCGGAGACCTGAGTCTCCGCGAAGCCACGCAGAGCAGCGGCTCCATCACCCTTTCCGACGGCTCCATCACCTTGGGCGGCGCTGCGAACAGCCTTGGCGCTCTGAATGTCTCCGGGGAGCTCCGCGCGTCCGGCACCCTGCGTTTGACCGACGCCGCGGGAGTCTCCTCCGTCGGAAGCGTCTCCGCGGCAGACCTGAGCATCGCCGCTGAGGCGGGGCACCGGCTCAGGCTGGGCTCAGACTCCTCCCTGAGGGACGTTCAGGGCGGCGCATGGGAGCTCGGAGGCCGCTTGGAGCTGGTCGCATCCTCCTCCGTTGATGAGCTGGACTTCGGCACTCAGGGAAGCCTCAGCCTGGGCAGCGGAGCCTCCGTCAGCGTCTCGGGTGAAGTCCGCGGTACCGGTTCCGTCATCATCGCGCAGCCTCACGAGGCGGCAACCCCGTACCTCTCCGCCGGCTCCGTCAGCACCGGCTGCCTCATAGACTTCCGCGGGGTGCAAGACAGCTCGATTCTCAGTGAGCTCACCTCCGGACAAAAGCTTGTGCTGGCCACCGTCAGCGGAGATAACGCAGGCAGCTACAGCTTTGACGGGAAGACGGAAACGCAGATCGGCGATTACCATTACAGCTTGGTGCAGCAGAATCGGCAAGTCTACATCCTTCCCCACCTCGACATAAACGAGTGGGTCGGGCAGAGCGGCGCCTCTTGGATGACCGCTGACGCGTGGACCTCCGCCGCATCCCCCGACCGTGACACGAAGCTCTCCTTCCAAGGTGCGGGCGACGCCCTCGTCACGCTCGGAGAGGCCCGCGCGGACGAGGTCATCGTCGAGTACAACCTCGACGATAAGCCGGAGGGCTACACCTGGGAGGACGGAAGCCTCAGCGCCGCATCGCTCCGCGTGCGCAGCGGCAGCGTCACTCTGGCTGACACGGCATCGGCAACCCTGCAGAGCACGCAGGTGAGCGGCGACGGGCAACTCATCATTCTGGGCCGACTGGAGACCGCCGAGATGCAGGCCACCGCCGTCACCCTCGACGGCGCAGGCTCCCTGACGCTCGGCGGCGGCTCATCCGTGCAGCAGCTGCTGGCCGGCGCGAACAGCGTCGGCACAACGCTCGCCGTTTCCGGGGGCTCGATTTCGATCGGTACGGCCGCGGTGGACGGCGTGAGCGTTGCAGACGGCGCGACGTTGCGGGCGACCTCGCTGACCCTCACGGGCAGCAACAGCGCCGTCACCGGTGCGGTGCAGGCCGATGAGCTCACCGTGGCGCTTGCCGGCTGCTCGCTCGGAACGCTGATGGTCGATTCGCTGATCTTCTCGGACATCGGAACAGCGGGGGCAGGGGATGCCGCGCTGACGGTCTCCTCCCTCACCTCGCTGACGCCGGAGGAGGACGTCCGGCTGAACTTCAGCAGCCTCAACGTCAGCGAGGACGGCGTGTACACCCTCCTCTCCTGCACCTCGGCTCCGAGCTCCGGCTTCGTCCTGACGGAGGCGGCCAAGCAGTATCTCTCCTCGCTGCGCTTCAGCGCCGAGCTCGTCGTGGACGGCAACTCGGTGGCGCTGGAACTCGACACCTTGGGCGCCATGGTGTGGAGAACGAACATGGCGGCGGATGAAACGGGCGTCTACACCGTTCCGCTTGGCGGCGCCGATATGTATCAGGGGCTTGTGCCGATTCAGTACGTCGTTGTCAACGGAGACAAGACGCTTGACTACACGCAGGCGGATCCGGGCTCGGCCTCGGTGCCTTCGCTCGGTGCGGTGGTGCGCAATATGAGCGGCATCGCCGGCAAGACGCTGAGTTTCGTCGGCAACGGCATCGAGGTGGATCGCGTCACCTTCGTCAATGATGCGGAAGATGTCGCCGCGGGCGCTCACGGCATTGCCGGAGAGAAAATCACGCTGCAGGTGGGCGCAACGGCAGAGGAATTCGCCGGGATGCGCGCGAGCGGCATTCTGACGGACGAAGACGGCTCCGAGAACCGCGCGCTGACGGTCGGCGGCGTCGAGCTCAGCTCGGCGGCCCTCGTGATTCGCGATGAGGACGGGGTGAAGTTCACCACGGGCGTGCTCAACGGCGATGCGGACTCGTCCATCGCCGGCGAAATTCACATCAACGGCGCGGGCGGTTTCTTCAGCGGCAAGGCAGATACCCTTGCGGGAGGAGCCGACATTGTGCTGGAGAGCGGAGCCGAACAGAGCTTCGCCCGCGGCGAAGGCCTGCGGATATCCGGCAGTGCCGGCTCCGCCACCCTTGCCGGGAACACCCTCGGCGCGTTGGAAACCACCGGCGCCGACATCCGCCTCACACCCTCGGGCAGTACCACCGCCCCGAGCCCGGTTGCACTTGAGGAGCGCTCCTCCATGCAGGGCGGCACCCTCACGGCGACGGTGGACGCAGACAGAGCGTTTGGCGGCGAGGGGGCTGAAAGCGCCATCTTCAGCGGGGCGTCCATTGCCCTGCAGGGCACGCACTTGGTGCTCAACTCCGCCGCGAGCGCGGGAACGATGGTGGCCGACGTCGACCTCAGCCGGACGGACGGTTTCGTCATCACGCAGCTGCACGAGCAGGGGCAAGGCAGCGCCGCCGGAGTCTCCGTCAGCTTCGCTTCCGGTCTGCTCCATAAATACTTCGGCAACGCGACGGTGCAGGGCAATCAGGTGCTCGCCTCGCGCAACGCGAGTTATTACGCGAATGCCGCCGCCGTCTCGCCCAACGGCGGGGCCGGCCTTGCCTTGGCGGATGCGGCTCTCATGGCCTTCAACCCGCAGGCTGGCGCCAACAGCGCGTCGCTGCCCGATCTGGCCGCTCTGCTCAACAGCTTGGATGCCTCCATCGCCGCGGGGGACCGCGCAGGTGCCGATCGCCTCGGCGCGACCTTCGCGGGTGCCGAGGCTGCGGGCATGGGCATGGCCTTCGCTCATGGTATGGAGCGCCAGCTGCGCGCCATCCGCAACCGAACAACGACGATGGGCGCAGATGACGAATACGTGAACCCGGATATGCCCTACTTCAACGCATGGATCAACGCCGAGGGCGATTATCGGCGGGTGAATCGCGACGGCACGGCCCCGGGCTACACCCTCAGCAGCTGGGGCGGCACGCTGGGGGCGGATGCGGACATCTCGCCGCAGCTCACGGCAGGTCTGGCCTTCACGGCCATGTACGGCGACTACCGGGCGGTGAGCAACGGCGTGGCGCAGGGAGATCTCGACAGCTACTATGTGACGCTCTTCGGGCGCTACGGCGGCCGTTCCGCTTGGGTGCACACCCTCGTGGCCTCGGTGGGCGTGGCCGACGCCTCGCTGAAGCGCACGGTGACGCACGCCAACGGCAGCTACACGGCGGAGGGGGATACGACGGGCATGGGATTCGGCCTGCTCTATGAGCTCGGCTACACGATTGCTCTGAATGAAGAGGCGACGACTTGCCTGCAACCGGTGCTCAACCTGAGCTACGTGCACACGGCGCTGGACGGCTACCGCGAGAGCGGGAGCGATGCCGCGCTGAACTTCGGCAACCGGAAGATGGATTCGTTCACGGTGGGGTTGGGCGCACGCCTGCAGACGCAGGTGGGCGAGACGGTCTACAACCGCACGTCGATGTTTGAGTCGCGCGCGCTGCTGAAGTTCACGACGGGCGACCGCCATAGCTCCATGCATACGGCACTCGCGAGCCTGCCGGAGATGCAGGCGCGAGTGAAGTCGGAAGAGCAGGGAGCGATCGGCGCGGAACTCGGCGCCGGCCTGTCGGTACCGCTGGGAGCCCAATCGGGCACGCTCTTCTTCGATGCGTCGCTCGAAGCCTACAGCGGCTACACGAACGTGAACGCGACCGTGGGCTGGCGCATCCACTTCTGACGCCCCCGAGCCCCCGAGCCTCTGAGCCATCGCGGCCTGAGACATGCGCGGCCCTGCCGGAGTGACTTCGGCAGGGCCGCTTGCCGTCGGGTGAAGACCCTTGTTTCGGACATCCCTTGCTCCGTCGGCCAAAGGAGAGGCGATGCGGGGCGCCCGACCGACGGGGCAGGGCGCATCAACTCGCGCCAAAACGCCGCGCAGACTCCGCCGTCAACTGCTTTGCCTCAACAGACGGCGCGCCCCCCTTTCGTCGGGTGTCGACATCGCATCGGCCTGCGGCATCCCTCTGTCAGTGCCGACTGCGGCGGCTGTCGAAGTGCGGCTCGTCTTTCTTGCGGTGGCGCAGAATGTCGCGCACCGGGCGTCGCGGAAGCCGGAGTTGGCCCTTCTTGCCTCCGCCCTTGAGATTGTCATCCAGACCGAGACTCCAGTGCAGATTGTCCAGCGGGCCCTCGATCACAATGTCAAACATGAAGTTCGAGAGGACGGTGACGGGCGAGAGCAGAATGGTCGGAATGCTGTTCACCTTGGGCCAGAGATTGCCCTTGAGCGTCATGGCGTCCATATCAATATCGAGCTGCAGCGCGACGTTGAGGTTGCATCCTATAGCTTTGGCGCTTCGGGTGATGACGTGCCCGTTGATCATGTCGAAGCGCGTGTAAGCTTCCGTCAGGCTGTATTTGATGAAGTGATTGGCGAAGGGAATGCGGGTGGCAGTGTCTCCGATGCCGTCAATGACGTCGCTCGTCCTGCTCACGGCTCCCGAAATCCCGCGCAGCACCGAGGCGGAGAAGGACCCTGCGTGCAATTTTTCACTCACCGAATCAACGTATTCCGGGAAGTTCGTCAGCACTTCGCTGATCGGAAGGAAGATTTGCAGCTTCATCAGATCGCCGCTCACCGCTTGCAGATAACCGTAGCCCTGCAGAGAACGCAGCTCGGGGCTCGCCGCTTGGAAGCGGAACTCGCCGCTGCAAAGAGCAAAATTCTGATCGCTGTCGAGCGATTTGGCAATCAGACTCAGATCCATGCTCTCGGCCTTGAGGTAGCCGTCCAGCGTGCTGCGCGGCCCCGTGATGCCGATGCGCACGATACCGTCGAGCACACCGCCCCAGCTGCCGGCATTCAAATGATCGAGCGTAACGTAGTCGTCACTGAGATGCACGATGCCCGAGAAATTCTCCAGCGGTACGTCGATGCCGATGTTGTAGCTGACGGGGGTGTCCGCCTTGCAGCTGATAGCGCCCGTCATCGGCACAACACTCGAAGAATCAATGGGAATGAGGCAATAATCCGTCGAGACGTTGATGGGGCGCGGAATGCTCAGGTCCTTCAGATACTCGAAGAGATCCGCATAAAACATCCCCAGCGAGTAGGCCGGGTAGATTTTGCCGGACGCCTTGACAATCTCAAGCGTGCCGGCCTCGAGGTCGATCGAGACCCGGTCGCCGCGGAACACCGTCTCGCCGACTCCCTTCTTAAAGCCGTTGCGCCGAATCCACGGTCGGTTGTCGTAAACGATGACGGGGCGCGTGATGTCGATGCGCGTCACGTCCGGAATCTTCGCGCCCGCTGCATCGCACCGATCCACGCCGACGTCGGCCTTGACGTGGCAGCTCATGCTCTTGACGCTGACGAAGGGATCGGGGCCCAGATCGGTGCGCAGCCACTGATCGCCCGTGAAACGCCCCATCTGATCGCTGGGCAGGCGGTAGGCGCAGAGCTGGTAGCCGATGTTGTCGAAGGTGACATCGCCGTCGAAGCAGAGCTTGAGCCCTTCGCCGTAATCAACGTCCAGCACGATATTGTCGATGAGCGTCGAACTTTGATCGCCCACCTTGAAATCGCAGATGACGGAGTGGGCATCCATGTTGTCGATGAGTCGGTCAATGACATCGAGCCTCATCGTGCTGCGCCCCGTCAGGTGAAGCTTCTCGGTCGGGCATCCGCTGATTTGTGCACTGAAGCTACCGCTCTCATGATCGAGCTGAAGCTTCGCTCGGCAGAACAAATCGTCCGACCCCTCCGGCGTATCCGCCTGCACCTCCAGCTGAATGCCGACCGTCTCGCTCATACCCTGCTGAGCCTTGACGGCGCTGCATCGCCGCACCAGCTCCGGAATGCTCAGCGAGAGTTGGCCCCGGCGAATGCACCCGCTTTCCAAATCGGCGAAAAGCTGCCCCGTGAAGCGCAGATCGTTCGGAAGATCCACGCCGTGCACCTCAGCCTTGAAGGCCGCAAAGAGAGGGGCGAAACTCGCCAGCGGCAAATCAGCACGGATGTCATCGATCGCCAGACTCCGGCCGGGATCCACATCATAGCTGAAAGCGAGGCGGCCCTCGCGCGGCGCGGGATCCGAGGCGGCGGCATCGGCGTCTGCGTCGGCCGCGGTCTGCGCGGTCTGCGCGGTCGCTGCCTCCGGCGAAAGCCCATCGAGCGGAGCCCCTGCAAGCTCGGGCGCCTCCTCCTCGGCCGCCTGCTCCCCGGCAGGCGCAGCAGAGGTCGGCTCCTTCTGTAACAGCGTCAGCTCCACCTTGCCTCGGGTGGCCGTCCCTTCGGGCAGAACCGACAGCGTCGCGCTGCAAGCCGGCGAGTTCATGTAGCTGACACTTTCACAGGTCGCATCAAAGAGAGAATCCAGCGTGTATTGGCGCGAGCGCTCCTCACTGAGCAACGCCCCCAGATTGCGCATCGCAATATCCGTCTTGCCGCAGAGCAGGTCGCGGAAGCTGAGACTGTCAAAATGGACACCCGTGTTGCTCTCGCTCACGGCAAGAGTCTTCAGATCCGTGAAGTCGGTCATCACGAAATCTTCCGCTGCAAAGGTGACCGTGACTCCGCGCAGACGGGGAACACCCTCGAGAGCCTCGACCGCCACCTCATCCGCTGCAAAATCACAGGAAAGCGACGCGGCCTTATTCGGCAAATGCTTGCCCTCCGTACTTCCGAGCTCCCGGAGCCTGAAGTTGACCTGCGGGCCGGTGAGAGCCACCGCCTGCTGCAAAATAACCTGATCACTCGAGACGGAGAGCTCAAGATCGTGCAGATAGGGAACGGTGTTGCGCAAGGTGAGCATCTCGCCCTCGCGGAACGAGACCCCGATGTCGGCGCGCAGACGGAAATCGACCGTCTCGCCGAGTTGCAGATTGCTCGGCAGCGCAACGGGACCCTCCGTAAACTCTGAAATCAGCGCAAGCGTCGGCGCAACGGGAACCCGGCCCGAAGCCGTGATATCGCCCTTGCCCTGCGTGGCGTGAGCTTGAAGCGAAAGTTTGCCGCCACCGTAAACGGCATCGAGCCGATCCACGTTGAAATCGCCGTCATTGTACGAGAAAGACAGCTGAAGCTCATCAATGGTGCTCGCTCCGACCTTGAGATTGCGCTGCTCCAGCGTAGCCGTGGCGCGCGCGTGCTCCAGCTCAAAAACATCGTCAAAACTCAGGTCGCCGGAGACGGAAATCTTCGGTGCATCATCCCGCCCGTGATTGAACTTACTCAGCAGAGGCGGCGGATTCTTGAAAACCTTGCGGGCGATCGGAACCAGCGCCGACGTACTGCGCAGTCGGAACGAAAGCTCGTGAGTCGGAATCGAGTACGCCGCACGCAGCGACACGGAAGAATCCGGATCGACCGTCTTGAAGCGCATCGCATTGATCGTGATGACATCCTCCGTCATCTGCGCCTCGACAACCGCCTCGCGAAAATGAAAATCGCGAGTCTCATAAACGGGCACGGACGCATGCACCGTCGCGTCGAGATGCTCGTCCTCAACGCGAACTTCAGCCTTGAACGAAGGCCGATCGAGATCCGTCCATTTTTGCGTGCGAATCAGCGAGCTGATCTCGCGCGCCGCCGGCTGCACGGCCGCAATGAGCTCGTCGAGAGTCTTGCTGAAATCGCTCGGCTCGCTCGGCCCCGAATCAGACTCTTCCGGCTCTGACGCGTCGCTCTCGGCCTCCTTCTTCTCCGCTGCCGTGAACTTCAGCCGGCACTCAATGCTCACGGGAATCTCCTCCGCGCTGAAACGCAAATCACCCTCCGCGCTTTTCCCCTTATCCGAAAAGACAAGATCAGCCTGCAAACTGCGCAGATTGAAAACAGGATCGGGAGCATCGGCAAGCGGCAAAGCCAGACTCCCGTTGACCAGCTGCATGCGCGACGGCACCAGCTCGCCGAAAATCAGCGACGTAAAGCGCAGCGAAACCAGCGCCTTGTCCACATGCGCCAGCGGCTCCGCATCATCCGCGCGGCGGTAGAGACGCAGATCCCGCCCGCGAAGCGCAAAACCCGCACTGGGGCTCAGCCTCAGCGACCCGAGCCGCAGATAAATACCCTGGCGCGCTGCCTCCTCCTCAAGAGAACGCAGCGCCCATGAAGGCAGCCCCACGGTGCACAGCCACACCATGAGGCCGATGAGTAGAAGCAGCGCTATCAGACAAACGGTCGGAATGAAAGAGCTGACCCTTTTAATCGTCAAGCGATACTTCATAGCCCGTGCAAATCAGAGTTCCGGATCTCGCTCCCCGTCTGGAAGCGGAGGCGCCTTGGGCAAATTCTTCTCAATATCATCGAGAAGATTCACGAGCTCGACACCCCTCTGAGCCGAATTATCATGCCTGAAACTCAAGCGCGGCGTACAGCGCAGAATCACGCGACGGCACACGGCATTCTGAATCATCCCCCGATGGCGATTCAGCTTCTCGAGAACCTGAGCCGGAGACATGCGACCCACCACGCCGACCCAGACGCGTCCCTCCTTGAGATCTTCCGTGATTTCCACCTCAAGAATCGAGACAATCGTACCGGGCCATTCAAACTCCTTCTGCACGAAAGAGCCGATTTCCCGCTTCATCAGCTCGTTGACCTTATCGAGTCGGCGTGAGGGCATAGCGTATAGACAGGATTAGAGAGTTTGTTTAATCTTCTCGAGCAAGTAGCACTCGATCACATCGCCTACCTCGTAGTCGTTGTAATCGGCGAGGCGGATACCGCACTCCAGACCGCTCTTGACCTCCTCCACTTCATCTTGGAAGCGGCGAAGAGTCGACATCTTGCCGTCGAACACCACCTGACCGTCGCGCAGAACGCGAGCCTCAGCCGTGCGCAGCATTTTGCCGTCTGATACGTAAGACCCCGCAGCCTTGCCTTTGTTCAATTTAAACACCTGCTTGATCTCCGCATGACCCAAAACAGTTTCGCGCGTCTCGGGCTCGAGCAGACCCAGCATGGCATCCTTCACCTGATCAATCAACTCGTAGACAATCGAGAAAATCTTGACCTGAACGCCCTCCCGCTTAACCGCCTTGACCGCATTGCTCTCAACCTTCACATTGAAGCCGAGAATAACGGCATCGGAAGACGACGCCAGCAGCACGTCGCTTTCGGAAATAGGACCGGCCGCAGCGCCGATGAACTCACATTCAACCTTCTCACTCTCAATATCGAGAATAGCCTTCTTGATCGCCTCAACCGAGCCCTGCACATCGCCCTTGAGGTAGAGCTTCAGCACAGCCTTCTGGTTGCCCTCGCCCATCATCGCGAGAATATCCTCCATGCGCGAACGCTTCGGAGCACTCAAACGCTGCTGGCGCAGCTCCTCCTGGCGCTCCTCCGAGAGCTTGCGGGCGGCGCGCTCATTCTCCATCTCCACCAGCTCATCGCCGACATTCGGCGTCTCCAAGAACCCGGAAACCTCGGCCGGCATACCGGGCGTCACCTTCTTGATCGCCTTGCCCTTGTCATTGAAAAGCGTCTTCACCTTGCCGGAGTAAGGCCCGCAGATGAAAGGCATACCCACCTTGAGCGTACCGCTTTGCACAATCACCGTCGCCGAGCTACCCTTGCCCTGTTCCATGCGAGCCTCGATAATCGAAGCCCGGCAATTCGCGCGGGGATTGGCCTTCAGCTCAAGCACCTCGGCCTGCAGACAAAGCAAATCAAGCAACTCGTCCACACCCTCACCGGTCGCCGCCGAAACATTGACACACTCAACCTCGCCGCCGAAATCCGTCGGCATCAAACCCTCCTCCATCAACTGCGTACGCACGCGAACAGGATCAGCGGCCGGCAAATCACACTTATTCACCGCCACGATAATCGTCTTATTAGCCGCCTTCGCGTGCATAATAGCCTCGCGCGTCTGCGGCATAATACCATCGTTGGCCGCGACAACAAGAACAACAATATCCGTCACGTCAGCACCGCGCGCGCGCATCTCCGTGAAAATGGCATGCCCCGGCGTATCAATAAACGTAATCGTCTTGCCGTCGTGCTCCACCGTGTAGGCGCCAATGTGCTGCGTAATACCGCCGGCCTCGCCCGCCACCACCTTCGTGCGGCGGATGTAGTCAAGCAGAGACGTCTTACCGTGGTCCACGTGCCCCATCACCGTAATAATGGGCGTGCGAATCTTGAGCGCATCCTCGGGCTCCTCCTCAATAGCAACAGCCTCAGGCTCCTTAATCTCCTCGACCGGAGCCTTCACACCGGCACCCTTCTCACGCTTCACGCGCTCAAAGGTAAACCCGTGCTTCTCGCAAAGAGCCGCCACCTGATCACTGTCCAGAACCGTACCGGGATTCGCAAAAACCCCCATCGGCAACAACTCCGCAATCAACTTAAACGGCTTGAGACTCATCAGCTCCGCCAGACTGGCCACGCTGATCGGAGCCTTGATGTTGAGAATCTTGCCCTCGGGCGTCACCGGAGCCGGCGCCTCCATCTTCGGCAGAGGAGCCGGGGCAGGGGCGGGCGCCGGGGATGCAGCCGCAGCCTCCGGCACCTTCTTCTCATGCTTGCGGGGCGTGAGCAAATCCAGCGCCTCCTTCTTGGGAGCCGGCGCCGGAGCGGGCTGAGACACCGCCGCCTCCGAAACCCTGGCAGCAGCCGAATTCTTCTTCGAGGACCCGCTGATCAGATCCAGAACAACACCCTTCTTCTTCTTAATATCTTCGTTAGCCATGGGCACGTGAAAAAGTAAACAAATTAGCAGGCCGCCTTGGCCTTTTCAATAATCGAATGAGCTTCCTGCTCCGAAACACTGAGCGCCTCCACAAGATCCTCCGGCTGCACATAAGCCGCAATACCCTGTACCGTCGTAAAGCCCGCTGCAACCATCGCTGCGGCCAGCTCAGCACTGACACCGAGCTTAGCGGCCAGCTCATCCGTGCCCTCGCGAGCCGCGGCATTCGCCTTCGCCTGCTCATCGTAAGTCTCGACGCGCACCTCCCAGCGATCATTCGGGCTTGAAATAAGGCGACCCGTCAGGCGCACATTCTGCCCCTTGCGGCCCTTCGCCTTAGCCGCATCCTTCTCCGATTCAACCTGCACCGTAACCACGTGCTTCTGCTCATCCACAATCACATTGACCGGATCGACAGGCGAAAGAGACTGCGTCACCATCGACACCTTATCATCCGAATCCTCAATAATATCAACCTTCTCATGATTGAGCTCATTGACCACATTCTTGACGCGCATCCCGCGAATCCCCACGCAGGAACCCACCGGATCGACATTCGGATCATTCGCGCGTACCACAAGCTTCGTCCGATAACCGGCCTCGCGCACCACATTGACAATATCAACCGTGTGCTCGGCAATCTCAATCACCTCGTGCTCAAAGAGACGGCGAACCAGATTCGGGTGACTGCGCGACAGAATCAACTCCGTACCGCGCACCCCGTCGCGCACCTCGACCACATAAAAACGCATCTTGTCACCCGGCGCATAATCCTCACCGGGAATGCGCTGGCGCAGCGGCACAATACCCTCAAACTTCTCCACCTCAACAATCACGTCGCCCTTATCATAGCGGCGCACCGTGCCCGTCACCAACTCACCCGCGCGGTCGCGGAAAGCCTCAGCCAGCATCTCCTGCTCCGCCTTGCGGATGCGCTGCTGCATCGTCTGGCGAGCCGTCTGCACCGCAATGCGGCCGAAATCCTTCGGCGTAATATTCACCGCGAAACTATCCCCCGCCTGCACCTCTCGGCCGCGCTTCGCCGCCGCCGCCTGAGCCGTACTGAGCTTAATCTCATTGAACGGATCGCGAAGCTCATCATCGGGCACCACCGTCATCGTCGCGACAATCTTGACAACACCCTTCTGCGTATTGATATCGGCACGCAGATTGCGGATGCGATCCGCCCCTGCAACCATCTTGGAGTAAGCAGTAAGGAACGAAGCCTCGAGCGCCTGAATCACGCGTTCGCGCGTCAGGTCTTTCTCACGGACGTAAAAGTCGATCAGGGCAGTAATATCTGTCGTTGGCATAGCGGCTGTGGTAATGATTGTTGATGAGTGCGCTATAAAAAAAGAGCGGGTGAACCACCCGCCCCAATCCTACAGCAGACCGGAACTTGTACGCACGCATTATAACGCAACCGCAAAGCATGTCAAGCAAATTGCCGCAGTATGTCACAGAGCGTAAAACACAAAATCCAAGCGGCCCCCCGGCCAAAGCCTCAGCCCAACCGGCGCCTGAGCCCTCCGCGCAGACCAAACCTCGGCCCCATCCATCCATCACCATCGCACGGAACCCCGCCGCACAAGCCGTGCCCGCCCGTGCCCCTACCCGGCAACACCGCAAACTCAAGACAGCTTATAAACAAACAACGACCCGCGCATGCGCGGAGTGCGTAAGAAACCCGGCACGCGGACATTCACCGATGCGGCAGCAAACGGCGCAACGGCCCGAGAAACATCTCGCGCTCCTCCCGCTTGAGATAAAAACGAAACAGCACCAGCGCACAAACCACCCCATACACCCCCGCCGCCAGCAGAAAATCCGTCCAGTTCGATATCGTCCATACCTCAGCCAACACCCAACCCAGAGCCAACAGCCCCAGCCACGGCAGCACCGCCGGAACGTAAGTCTCCATCCAATAGCGGCGCATCCCCAAGCCCGCCCTGCGGCTGTAGTACCGATTAATCATAATTCCCTGACCCACAAAAAGAGACAGCCCCGTGCCGATAAACATCCCGAGTGCCCCCCAGTAGAGAGTCAAAACAACCCCTAAAACCACACAAAGAAGAGACGTATAAAAAAGAATAATCGCACGCCCCTTGTGAATATTCATCGCCTGCAGAATAGACAAACCCACATTCTGCGTCAGCGGCACCATCAGCGGCAGCAGCACACAGAGCGCCCCCAGCCACACCACCGTCACCCCCTCGCCAATCGAACTCCCCACCCAAAGCGTCAAAAACTGATAGCCTAGAACCGTGAAACCAAGCATCATCATAGTCAGCGGCAGCATCTGCAAACGCCCCGCCTTAATCATCACGCGCGTCAACTCCCTCTTGTCCGTCTCCAGCGCCACCATCTGCATCAGCTTCGGCGAGAGAACCCCGGAAATCGAAACAGAAGCTGTCATGAAATACGACGCAAAAGACGTCCCCAGCGTAAACAGCGACACCGCCGCCGCCCCCTCGAAGCGCGCCACAATCGGAGCCCCCGCCCGCCAATAGAACAAATCCATCAGCTGATTGAGCAGCACCCAGAACGAAAAGCGGAACATCTCAGCATAAAGCCCCAAATCCGGCCGATGAAACATCACACGCACCCCCAGAAACCTGAACGAATACACCAAACCCGCCACCAACTGAACGATACCCACCGCCACCGACATCACCGTCAGCCCGATCGCCTTGTACCCCATAGTTAACAGCAGAACCGTCAACCCCATATTCAGCAGAGACGCCGTCAGCCCCATCACCCCCGGCACAAGAAAGCGCATGTAAGCCCCCGGAATACAACCCAGCGGCCGCAGCGGGAACGACAGCACCATATTGCTCAGCGTCAGCAAAAACAGCACCTGAAGAATGCCATGCTGCTCCCCTGTCAAATTCGGAAAAATACGATCCAGATAGAAGAAACACACCAAACCCGCCACCAACGTCACCAGACCCAGCAAACTGAAAAGCATCATCGCCTGACCGAGGAAATGCGCCTGCCGCTCATACTCTTTGCGCGCTCGGAACGCCGTCACATACTTGTAAACCGTCGAACCCAATCCCAGATCCGTCAGCGCCAGCCATGCAATCACACTCCCGCTCAGAGAAAAGAGACCGAACTCCTCAATCCCCAGCTTGTGAATCGTAAAAGGCGTCAGGAAAAACGACGTCGCCAAGCGAATCGCCGTCGACGTATAATTAATGACAACACCGGCCTTCAGCTCATTCATAAAACATGAAAAACATCAAAACATCCGCCTCAGCCGACGCATCCCTCGCAGAAGCAAAGCATCGCGGCGCAGCGCCAGCGGACCCACCAACAGCGTCCCCACAAAGCGCCGACGCAGGCGAGCCAAGCTCATCCGCCGCGCCGCCTTCAGCGCCCGCGCGCGATACGGATGCACCCTGCGTTGCCCCTTGTCATGCAGCATATCCTGCCCGTCATACACCTCGCGGAAAGGCACCCGACGGCACACCAGCACATCCGCCACCGCCGCCATCGCCGCCTCACCCGCCGGAGAATTCACCAAAAGCGCCGCCACACCCTCGCGAATCGGCCAATCCGGATGCAAACGCTGCACCCCCCAAAAATCCCCCACCGTCACATCCCCCTGGCGCGGTAGCCCCGCATAGCGGCAATCATAGCAGCAGCGGTTCAGCGCCACATCCGACACAAAAAGCTGCATAAAATCCGCATCACCATGCGGCTGCGTCTCGCGACTCCCATCCGTGAAGTGCGTCGTCAAATTGTAGCGCAGCCAGCCCTCATCCTTATCGCGGAACGACACCCGGCGCACCACCTTGCCCGAGCGCTCCTCCGCCTCAGCCACAAACTTCTGCCACAGCAAACGACTCGGCACCCCGTGGCACACCACATCCACCGTCAGCAGCAAATCGTAGCGCCTCCCCAGATAACTCCGTAGCGCATGCACCTGGCAAGGCACCCCCACAAACAGCACACGTCGCCCCCGCTTCAGTTCGGCCTTCACCTCGCGAAACGACATCCCCGGCACCGCCGGCACATACTTCGAACCGCGCATCCGAGCCACCTCCTCCATCGACTCCGCCTTCGCGAACACCGCTGTTACCTTATCGCGCCACACCACCCCGAACACACAGCCCCCCTGCGCCAGCACCCACTCCGCCAGCGCCGTAAACACCCCACCACTCGAACTTGCCATATGAACCTCGCGATCGCGATGCCAAGCCCCGAACGTCGGCACCGAATCGCGCAACTCATCCTGCACCTTCGGCCGCTCCTGCAGAGCCGGGCACTTCAGCACACAAAGCCCACAGCCCACACAGGCTCCCTCATCCACCTGCGGAATCAGAAAACCCTCCTCACTCCACACCATCGTGATGGCATCATGTCCGCACACATTCGCACACAGCGAGCAGCCCGTGCAATCCTCCGGCGCCACAATATGATCCCTTCTGTTAGGTTTATTTGCGCTCATACGGTGAGGCTTTATCATAAAGGTTACTTCTCAAAAAGTCAAGCCCACGTTGGCGCTCCGCCTCGTGAATTGCAAGCACCCGCTACTAGTCAATCAACAGATGCCGCACGTGCAGTACCTCCTCAAAGCGCCGACAAAAGTAGCTCTAACTAGAATTCTGATCTTTACGACACCTGCCATAGGGGAGTTGTCGTCAAGTAAGCCTTGGGGAGCTCTGACAAGGTCTACCCAGATGTTCATCGTCAAATTTCCTCGAGCGGTGAGCACTCCTCGGAGACCTTGATTGCGTGTCTCGAAGGGTAAATAGATCATATGGTTTTCTGGAAACAGTCAAGATTCATGTATCTGATCATTAAGGAAGTTGTCTCCATCGTCTTCCGGTAAATCTTCCTGGCTTGTCATAGTTGATCACCTTGGCAGGAACACCGACGGCGGTAGCATTTGCTGGTATGTCTTTTGTGACAACCGCACCTGCGCCTATTGTAGCTGAGTCTCCTATTTCCACATCCTCTACGATACACACTCCTGGACCGATATATACGTTGTCTGCAATCTTTGCTGCTGTTCCATAGTTTGTTCCTATATTCAGAAACTGAGATATGTTAACATTGTTGCCTATTATCGTGTTCCTATTGATGACGATGCATAGTCCATGGCCTATGTACAGACCATAGCCGATTTTTGTGGAACATGGGATATGAATATTATAGATTAAGGATGTCATTTTATAGATGATTCTAGATATGAAATAAAATGCTCCCTTGTACTGGCACAACCGTAACCACAAAAGGGGACTTGAAAGAGGACCGCAGAGCAGACGTGCCATAACATACAATAGCGTAACATTTTTTCCTGTCTTACGATAGTAATCGCTCTGTATTAAAGTAAAACAATCTCTATAGCATTCTGGATATGGGATCAGAATAACTTGTCCATTACGTAATTTGGCGGAGCAAGTTTTTTTCTGTAAAATTTCTGTCATCGGAGCAAAGCACGCTTGCGAGTCAGGTTAAGCAGCGTTGGATTCACGGGATTGAGGCGCGGCTGCTGT